>JAHDSS010000119.1 GCA_018432565.1 Kiritimatiellia bacterium | reverse complement strand
GGATTTCGGATATCTGCCGGTCGGGTGCGGCGCTCCCACCATTGGGCAGACCGCGGTTGTTCCGGCGGATGCATCCTTCATCCGGTATGCGGCCACGCCCGGAGTGCATAAAGAGGGGGAATTCGGGGAAAGCTACGATCTGCTGCTTCAGGGAGCCCTGGGGGACATCGTGCTTTCCAACGGCGTCACGACCGACATCCGCACGCTGGCCGGTTTGGAATCCACCTTGAGTTTCACCATCATCGGAACGGACGATACGACGAATCCGGGCAGTTGGCACTCTCTGGACCAGATTGAATTTCTGAATGCCGGCGGCGAAGTGATCTGGCCGTTGCCTCCGCCCTATGGTCCATCCGCGCGATGCCTGGAGGATTTCCATGCGGGACTGAACACATCCCTGTGGCAGGTGATTACAGTTGGCCAGGAACTGAGCTGTTCTGAGGGGGAGTCCTATCTCGGGTGCTATGTGACTTCAGCGGACGCTCCCTTTGAAACCATTTTTCAGTATCAACCCGTTTTGCGGGGTAATTGGGATGTAGTAATCCGCTATGAATTGTCAGTCATGGGGCTTTTATCCGGGACAGGCAATATCGGAATGGGGTTGTGCGCAGCATTGGGTTCGGGAGGGGGCGAAACGGCTTGCGTCGGGAAGATGGCTGATCCCGGCGGAGCGTTTTTATACTATATGACAGACTGGGGAAGCGGTCCCGACAATTTAGCATCCAGCACCACATATGCGGGACTGTTTCGATTGCATCGGGAAGGCGAAACGATATCCGGGCTATACTGGGATTCCGCAAACACTTGTTGGCAGACCGTCGGAACAGCCGGTGGGTTTACGCAGGAGTCCGCGCGCGTGGGTCTGAAGGTCTGGAATACCGGAACATTCAGCGGTAAAGGCGCCTTCATGCCGATATTTGATGACTTGATGCTGGTGGAAGGCCAGGTGTGCCTGGACGGGATGGCGGTGAAGGTGTTCGGGCTGGACAGCAACGGGGTGCCGTCGGTGTCATGGGACTCGGTGGGCATCGCAGAGAGCAACCGCTATTACGTGACGAAAGCCACCAACCTTCTGGATCCGGAGTGGGTGCCGGTTTCATCGGCCCTCACGGAATCCCCCGAAAGCAACAGCTGGACGGGCACGGTGCCCAGCGCCCCCGCGGC
>JAHDSS010000151.1 GCA_018432565.1 Kiritimatiellia bacterium | reverse complement strand
TCGATGCGGACGCAGAGCGCGGCGCGGCAGACGGACTGGTGGCGCGCGGTGGTGGAATATGAAACCGCGCCGGACTGGATCGATGCGTTGGAGTTCACGTTCTACGCGTATCTGGAAGACCAGAGCGCCAAGAACGCGCCGGTGATGTTCCGCGGCGTGGTCACGTATGCCAATGTGCCCAAGGGGCGGCATCTGGCCGACATTTTCCTGCATCCGAACGTGGTGGCCCGCATGGGGGTGGTCAAGCAGATTGCCGTGGTGGTGAAACACAAGGGCGTGGTGGTGGCGACGGAATCCACCTCCAAGGAGCCCAACTGGTGGGAAACCCGCTTCAGCCCGGTGGACGGCGTTTTACTGAATCGCGCCCAAACTCCGTTTGCTCTCGTCGATTACGACTCGTACAACTTCATTCAACCCGCCGCGCCGGTCCGGTAGGCGATTCAAGGAACCGCCTCCATGGCCAAAAAGCCCATTCTCACGCTGGACGTCGGATCGCACAGCCTCAAGCTCGCCGAGTTTGCGGATGTGCGCGGCGGACTGGAAATGACCCGCTACGCGGTCAGCGAACTGGGGCTGGATCCCCAGGCCGACTCCGATCGTTCCCAGTACATCATCACCACCATTCACGACCTGATTCGCGAATCGGGCTGCAAACCCGGCCCGGTGCTGCTGTCCATCTCGGGGCATTCGGTGTTTTCGCGCTTCGTCAAACTGCCGCCGGTGGAGCCGGAAAAGGTCTATCAGATCATCCAGTACGAGGCGCAGCAGAATGTCCCGTTTCCCATGAACGAAGTGGTCTGGGACTACCAGCTCATCAGCGGCGCCACCGGCGACGTGGATGTCATGCTGGCGGCGATCAAGTCCGACTACATCACTGAAATCAGCGACTGCGTGCGGTTTGCGGGCCTGGTGCCGGAGCTGGTGGACGTGGCGCCGATGTCGCTGTACAACGCCGTGCGCTACAACTACGACGCGCTGCCGCCATGCACCATGGTGGTGGACATCGGGGCGCGGTCCACCGACCTGATCTTTCTCGAGGCCGGACGGGTGTTCAGCCGCAGCGTGCCCGTTGCGGGCAACCACATCACCCAGCTGATCATGAACGAGTTCGCGATCTCGTTCGACGACGCCGAGGCGATGAAGAAGGCCCACGCCTATGTCGCGTTCGGCGGCGCCTACGAAGGGCCGCAGAGCGAGACGGTGGACAAGGTCTCCAAGAGCGTGCGCAGCATGATGACGCGCCTGCACCAGGAGCTGAACCGCTCGATCAATTTCTACCGCAGCCAGCAGGGCGGCCAGCAGCCGTCGCTGCTGCTGCTGACCGGCGGCAGTTCGGTGATTCCCTACACGGATACCTTCCTGAAGGAAAAACTCCGCGTCGAGACGGATTACTTCAATCCGTTCAACAACGTGGCCGTGGCCGAGCAGATCCCCGCCGAGCAGGTCGGCGCGCACGCCTGCGAAATGGGCCAGTTGGTCGGTCTGGCCCTGCGCCAGCTGCACACCTGCCCGATCGAAATCAATTTGCTGCCTCCCAAGGCGGTGGAAGAGAAGAAGTTCAAGCGCAAGCAACCGGTGTTCGCGCTGGCGGCGGCGGTGGCGCTGTTGACGCTCATCGTGTGGATTTCCTTCTATCACCGCCTGTCCGCCACGATGGGCGGCATCCGCACCCGGCTGGACAGCCGGGTGCAGGAGCTCTCTTCCGTGGAGCGCCGGCTGGTTCAGGCGGAAACCGAAGTGGCCGACGTGGAAAAACAGATTTGCAAATTAACGGCGCTGGAGGCGAACCGCGGGGTATGGCGTTCCATGCTGGGCGAAATCAGCGGCGCCCTGACCGAGGGCATGTGGTTGACGCGCGTGGCTCCGGTGGCAACGCTTCCCGGCGAGACCGCGCCTGCGCCTGAACCGGAAACCCGCCGTTCCGGCCGGGCAACCCCCGTTCCGCCCGCCCGGGTTTCCGCCGGCGGCGTTGCCGGGCTGGAGATTGAGGGGATGGGGTATCTGGACAAGATCAAGAGCGATCAGATCACGGAGTTTCGCAACAAACTGCGTGAATCCGAGTTGTTTTCGGACCAGACCGAAATTGTCTGGCAGCCTCCGGCGCGGCCGGACGCCGCCACCCTGGAATTCAAGATTCTGGCCGTCCTGGAGACCCCGAAAGAGTTATGAGCCGCAAACATATGCCATTGCTGATCGGCGGGGCCGTAGTGCTGCTGCTGGCCCTTGCCTTGGGCTACTGGCTGTTCAGCGCCAGAAGCCGCTACCGGGAAGAAACGGACGCGCTGGAGCAGAGTCAGAACCGGTTGAACCGCCTGTCCACCCGTGACGTATTCCCGTCCGACGCCAATGTCGAGACCATGGAACGTCAGTTGGACATCTACCAGGACTATCTCGACGGGCTGTTCCAGACGATGCGAGAGGGGCAACGGCCCCAGGAGCCCATCAACCGCGACCGGTTTCGCCAGTTGCTGGAACAGACGCTCCGCCGCCTGGTGCAGGCCGCCCGCGCCAAGTCCATTGTCCTGCCGCCGGACCTGGCCTTCGGCTTCCAGCGCTACGCCGCCGGCACCCCGCCGGAAGAAGAGCATCTGGACCGTCTGGTGGACCAACTCCGCTCTGTCTCCATCCTGTGCGCCGTGCTGTACGAGGCCGGCATCGGCGAACTCGTGTCGGTGGAACGGACCGTATTCGAGGAAGACACCCCGGCCGTTCCCGTGGAAGAGGAATACGGACGTCGTCGCAGCCGCGGCCGCGGCGAGCCGGAGCCGGAGGTGGTCAAGGCCACCGATCTGGTGCGCGATCCAGACGGTCTGTTCACCCGGGAACGGTATGTCCTGTCCTACCGCGCCCAGGACGAAGCCAATTGGAAGGTGCTCGACCGGCTTTCGAAGGGAGCGCCCTTCGTTGTGGTGTCCAAAATGGAAATCGTCAACAGCGCCCGCCCGCCCGTCGTGCCGCCTCCGGCGCCGTCCGTCGCCGAAGAGGGACCGCGCGCTTCGGCGGCCGCGGCCACCGCCTGGCAGGCGCCCGGCGCCGCCCGGCCGGCGGGGGGGCGGGAAGCACCCGCCATTCTGCCGCGTGAATTGCGGGTGGTGGCCGGTCAGGAACTTCCCCAGGTCCGCCTGGAAGTCGATGTCTACCGCTTTGTCCAGGAAGCGCCCGCTGAAGAAGGGGAGGAGAATCCGTGAACCAGGCACCCCGGAACAGGAAAGAATGGTTTCGGGAGCACTATGAGAAAGTGCTTCTGCTGTTGGCGTTGATCGCGCTGCTGTTTTCCAGCGCCTGGCTCGTCAAGGATATCCAAGCCGACAAGGAACGCGCGGCGTTCAGTCTGTCGCGCATCGGCTGGCGCGGGTCACCCGTGGCCATCAGGGACACGGTCCCCTTTGACGCGGTCCTGGCGGATGCCCGGGCCGCGGCGTCCGCCCCGCTGACGATCACGCCACGCTCCCTGGTCAGCGAGTTGCGCGTGTCCTGCGTCAAGTGCGGCCGGCCGATTCCGTATAACGCCGAAGAATGCCCCTTCTGCGTGGCTGAGCAGCCAGCCATCATCGATATCCGTACGCTGGACACCGACGGCGACGGCATTCCCGACAACGAGGAACTGGCGCTGGGGCTGGATCCCCAGAATCCGGCCGACGCCTCTCAGGATCTTGACGGCGATGGATTCACCAATCTGGAGGAGATCCGCGACGGCACAGATCCCCGCGACCCCGACAGCATGCCCGATCCGGTTGTCAAGCTGCGCATTGCGCGGATTCGTCCGGTGCCCTTCGTATTGCGTTACGTCGGCACGCAGCGCATGCCCGACGGCAGCCTGCGCTTCCTGCTCAATCTCCAGAGTCTCGAGCGCTCGTATTTCGCCAAGCTCGGCGACGTGGTGCTTGGCTACAAGGTCGAGGAACACAATCCCGAGGGAAATCAGGGCGAAACCCTGACCATGGTGCGCCAGTCCGACAAGCGCCCCGTCGTGCTGGTCAAGGGCCGCCCGGTCACCGAACAGGAATTGGCCATTCTGTTCGTTTCCCTGCTGGACCGGCGCAGCCTTCCCGTCCAGCGTCTGAACGACGTATTTGATTTCCGCGGCGTGGAATACAAGGTCGTTGACATTCACCGGGACAGCGTGGTAATCCAGAACGTCAAAACCGGCGAAGACGTGACGATTCCCTTGATCAGCAGCGAAGAACGCGCGGCATTGGCTCCCCCTGCCGCCGCTCCGGCGTCCGGCGCCGCGCCCGGCTCCCCATGGTGAATGTGCATATGAATGGTTTAGACAAGCAGGTGTTGTTGGGTGAATCGGGATCGACGTCCCGGCCCCGGTTCAGGTCCAAGGAGGAATCCTCAATGAAATGGTTCATGGTCTCGGCAATGACGGTGGCTCTCTTGTTCGGCAGCG
>JAHDSS010000193.1 GCA_018432565.1 Kiritimatiellia bacterium | reverse complement strand
TTGCATCGCCAGCTCAATGGCGAGATTGCCAGGTCGGGATTCCTCCTCCAGCACCCGGCTGCCGGCGCGCACCAGCCGCACGGAAGGCAGGCCCGCCAGATGCATGCCGCCGCCCAGGCCGCCGTACAGATGAAAATCCGGGTCCCGCAATCCCGGCAGCACATGGGGCAAATAGCGGTTGCTGACCTTCACGACCAGGCGGTTTTCTTTCGGACGAAGAGCCGCCGTGACATCCAGATCCAGACCAAGATAGTCGCCGTTGAAATGTCCGATGGACTGCCCGTTGAGCCAGGCTTCGCCGACGCCGTAAAACCCGCCGCTGCGCAGCCGCCATTCGCTGGCGGCGCCCGGTTCCGGCAGATCGAAATCCAGTTGATAAGCGGCCAGGCCGCGACGGACGTCCACGCCGGAGCGGTATTCGTCGGCCGCGTTCCAGCAGTGCGGCAGAATCACGGATTCACCTCCGGCCGCGCCGGATCGGCCCGGCGTAAAACGCCAGCCGGCCTCGTCGAGAGCCAGGCGGATGCGTTCGCCTTCGCGCGGAGAGCCCGGCGTCATGAGAGTGCCTCCGGCGCACCCGCCAGAAGGGACTGATGCAGCGCGAGGGTCCGGGCGATGGTTTCGCGGATATGAAAGCGGGTTTCGATCCGGCGGCGGCCGGCGTCGCCCAGCTGCCGGCACAGGGCGGAATCGGCCAGCAGGCGCCGAAGGGCGTCGGCCAGGGCGGCGGCGTCTCGCGGAGGCGTCAGCAGGCCGCAGGCCCCGTGATCGAGCAGTTCGGGCAGCCCGCCGACGGCGCTGGCCACGACCGGGCGGCGGCGGCACATCGCTTCAATGGCCGCGCGCGGCAGTCCCTCGCGGGCCACCGACGGCATGACGAAGACATCCAACAGGTCCAGCAGGCCGAGAATGTCGGCCGTCGGCCCGAGAAAATGAATGCGCGCGCGGCGCTCCGCCGTTTGTCCGGCCAGAGGCCGAAGACGGGAATCGGCCACCTCCCCCGCCAGGAACAAATGCGCCTGCGGAGGCAGCCGGTCCATCGCGCGGATCAGGACATCCACCCCCTTGACCGGCCGCATGTTGCCGACGAAGCCGATGATCCGGGCATCGGCGGGCAGTCCCAGGCTCTCGCGCGTCAGAGGGGATGCCGGAACCCCGTCATACCAGGCCGGATCATGCCCCTTGTAGATGGCGGCTACGCGATCCGGCGGGAGGCGCAGGTCGTTGCGCAGATAGTCCGCAACGGCTTCCGACACGCAGACAATGCGCGCCAGGCGCGGATGCAGATAGGTCAGCCACGCCGCGGGATCCCAGCGGCTGAGATGCCCCAGCGTGCCGCGATAGCCAATGACCCGCACCGGCACGCCGCGCGTTGCCATCAGGGAAATGGACAGCGGTTTGTTGTCGGGGGCATAGAGAATGTCCGGCGGATCGCCGGCGATCCATCGGCGCAGGGTGCGCGCGGCGCACAGATCCAGGCGGTGGCGCACAGGCAGAAACCGGGCCTCGGGAAACGCCTGGAGAATGGCGGATCGCCGCGGACTGGCCGGATCAAAACAGACCTCTACGCGCACACCGGCGGCGCGCAGGCCCTCGAAGAGGGCCAGATGCGGCCGGTCCAGAGATGTGGCGACAACAAGTAATCGGTACGAATGCATGCCAGTTCGGTCAAAACTCACCGGACCATAGAGAACGCATCGCCGATGAATTCCTTGACTGTTTTCATCGTATCAAGCCCCCCGGCATTCGGCAACTTGCGCAACGGCATGTGCCGGCTCTTTCCGATCCCGTCCATGTGCCGCGAGTCCTGATTCAGGATTATGGTTGTTATAACATCCATACTATGGATGTTATAACAACCATCTGAGGTTTGGCCTTTGACTAGATCCCGGTACTAGTTTTTTGCGCCGTTGCACTTTTTTTCTTGTGCATCGGCGTTTTTTCGCGTCTAATAGTATCTAGCATATATGCTAGATCATTAACACAGGAGGCCTCTCATGG
>JAHDSS010000050.1 GCA_018432565.1 Kiritimatiellia bacterium | reverse complement strand
GGATGTTGTGGACCGAGTCCCAGCGGAAGCCGTCCAGCCGGTATTCCTCCAGGAACATCCGCACGGAATCGAGAATGAACGTCCGGACTTCGGGGCGGCTGAAATCGGGGCGGGGGCCCCATGGCGTGGTGGCGCGCTCGGCGTCGCGGTAGAAATAGATGCCCCCGTCGCCTGCGGGCAGGCGCTGGTCGAACTGCCAGGCGGCAATCCGGTCGGGGCCGTAGTGGTTGTGCACGATGTCCAGCAGGACGGCAATCCCGTTGGTGTGGCAGGTGCGCACGAAGGCCCGGAAGGCGTCGGCGCCGCCGTACGACGACTCGATGGCGAAGAGATCCGACGGATTGTACCCCCAGGAGCGGTCGCCGGGGAATTCGTTGACCGGCATGAGCTGGATGCAGTTGATTCCCAGCGCCTTCAGGTAGGGCAGGCGCCTGGCGGCGCGCTGAAACAGCGAACCCGATCCCGGCACCCCGCCCGCAAAGGTGCCCAAATGCATTTCGTACATCACCAGGCTTTCGCGCGGCGGCATCTTCCAGCTCTGGGCCGGCCCCCAGGGAAATCCGCGCGGATCCAGAATCATCCCCGTGTTTTCTTCCTGGTTCACGGCGCGGGCGCGCGGGTCCCGCCGCTCCAGACCGTCCAGCACAAACCGGTAGGCATCGCCCGGACGCGCGCGGTGGCTGTCCAGCGTCCAGTGTCCCGGGCGGGACGGTTCCGGCCGCAGCGCCTCTTTTTTCCAGCCGTTGAATTTTCCGCTGACCTCCACGGAACCGGCATTCGGCGCCCACACGCGAAACGTCACGAACCGTCCGGGCCCCTGGCCCTGGACCTCCGCGCCCATCGGCACCTCCGAGACGCCCTGGGCCGATCCGCCCCGGGGCGCGGCCAGCCCCCCCAGGATCAGCAGAACGGCAAACAGGCGATGGCGGCGCGGCTCACTCATGGTTTGGGCCGACGATAACGAACCACCCCCGCACCCGGCAAGACCGGAAGTGCCCCCCGTCCCGCATTTTCAGGCAACCATGCTCCCGCTTTCAGCTCTTCATGCGCAACCCCTCCACGAGGTCAATCTCGATTGCCGGAGGTGTACTTCCCTTTGATTTTGTCCGTATAGAAGCGGCCCTTGGAGGGGGAAGAAATGAAGGACTCGTAAACCGATGCGGGGACACCCTGGTAGGCATAGACGTCCATGGTCGATAGCAGTTGGACAAACAAGGTCTGGGTGGCGGAGTCGTAGCCGACAGCCTTGACGGCCGAGGAATCGACCGGCTGGAGGTCGGCGGAGATCTGCGGGGCGGTGGCACAGCCCGACAGGATCAGGATGGCAATGAGGTACATGGCATGGATTTTCATGAGCGCGCTTCCTTTCTGTCCCAGTGGACGTTGTCATCCTAACCACCCGGGGCAGGAGAATCAAGGCTGGGTGCGCGTTCGGCGCCATTGAACAGTGATGAGCCAGGCATTTCGCGGATGGGGGGGTGCGCGATGATTTACGGTCTGACCCCGATCATGTCTCGAATATCGCGAAGCAAACAAAAATAGAGAACGGGATCCCTGTATCGCTGGAGGGGCAAACTTCGT
>JAHDSS010000364.1 GCA_018432565.1 Kiritimatiellia bacterium | reverse complement strand
GGCGGGCAGGTTGCATTTCATTTCTCAACGTACGCCAAAGTCGATCCTCGATCCCCCCTCCGCGGAATCCGTACGACTATCTGCCAACTCCGTCTTTTGGGGCACGTGTTTACGAGGCCATCTTCAAAATCTGTACTGTATTAAAGCAGTTTTCATAATGCCACAGCCGCTCCATACCCCCCCGACGGGGTCGTCGGGGGCTCCAAAAACAAGAATTCAGTGGCTGTTTGGAGCCGGGACGACCCCGTCCCGGTCGAATTCTGCGGCTGCAGAATACATGAATAGGCTGCTAGCGGATGACGCGGCCAAGACTGCGGCGAGCACTATCTGGCGGGCATAGGGCTTGCGGCAATCCTGCCAAAAACCGGGCAGGACAGAGCCTGCCCCTCCTGCCCCCTATTTCGAGGTTTTCCTGTGTTCCTGCGTTTCCTGTTTTCCTGCTGGGCTGTTCCCTTGGGTTCCGATTTTTTGATGGCGGCTCCGCCGCGCCATGAAATCCGTGGTTGGCTGCCCGGCTGTTTGGCTGTTACCCCACGGATCCCGACTCGATAAGAGATCGGGCCAGCGAAAGGGCTCAGCCCGCGACCTGCCGCCTTGTGCCTTCTGCCCCGCGACAACCCCGCTAACCTGAATAATTCATCAACCTGAAGAAAGAAAAGGAGTTGGCATTCTTATCCCGTTCCATTAGAATGGGATGCGCTTAAACAAAAGAAAGCCAACTCATGAAAACATTTACCACACCCGACCTGCCCTTTGCACCTATAAACGGCAAGAAAGTTTCCGCGCGATTTGATGATCCTGCGGTGAGCAGTGATGGCGGTGCATTGCTCCTGCGCGAAGTGGACAGCCAGATCGGGCTTTGCGAGCGATTGGCCAAGTCCATTGCCGACGGGCGGCGCCAAAGCCATGTGGATCATCGAATCGTCGATCTGCTCCGCCAGCGCGCGTACCAGATCAGTTGCGGATACGAGGATGCCAACGACTGCGACGCGCTGCGCGACGATCCGGCGATCATGGCCGCCGTGGGACGCGATCCGGTGGAAGGCGGCGCACTGGGTTCCCAGCCGACCATGACGCGATTGGAAAACGCCGTGACGGTTCGGGACCTGCTGAAGCTCGGCTATGCCTTTGTGGATCAGTTCATCGCCTCCTACGATCGGGCGCCGCGCATGATCGTGCTGGACATGGATCCGACCGCCGACACGGTTCACGGCGGGCAACAGCTGGCGCTTTTCAATGCCTACGAAGATGAATACTGCTTCATGCCCTTCCACGTGTACGAGGGCCAGAGCGGGAAGTTGGTGGCCAGTGTGCTGCGTTCGGGCAAGACGCCGACGGCGAAGGAGATTCTCGGCGTGCTCAAGCGGATCGTCCGGCGCGTGCGGGCGACCTGGCCCGAGGTGGAAATCGTCTTTCGGGCCGACAGCCACCACACCAAGCCCGAAGTGATGGAATGGCTGGAAGCCCGCGGCATCCAGTTCATTACGGGGCTGACGCCCAACCGCCGGCTGGCCGCGATCTTTGAGGCCGACATCCGCTCGGCCGAAAAGAAGTACCGCGAACAACGGCAAGTGGGGCGCCCCGTCCGGGCCTATGCCAGCCGACTCTATGCCGCCCAATCGTGGAGTCGCGCCCGCCGCGTGGTCTGCCGCATCCAGGTCTCGCCCCAAGGGACGGACGTGCGCTGCGTGGTCACCTCCTTCCGGACGGCTGGCGCAACATATCTCTACGACGTCGTGTATTGTGGGCGCGGCAAGATGGAGCTGATGATCAAAGACCACAAGGTCGCCTTGCGCTCGGACCGTACCAGTTGCCACCGGAAGGAGGCCAACCAGTTTCGCCTGTTCATCCATTCCGCGGCCTATGTGCTGTTGCACGCCCTGCGCGCCAATCTGCTGAAGGGTTCCGAGCTGGCTCATGCCCAGTTTGACACCATCCGCCTGCGCTTGCTCAAGATCGGTGCGCGAATGCAAGCCGGTCGTACCTTCCTGCGCTTCCACTTCCCGACTTCCTGCCCGACACAGGACATCCTGATGCGGGCCTCCAGCATCCTGGCGGCTCTGAACACCACGTAGATCCCCGTCGCGGCGGTCCCCTGCGCCCTCAAAATACAGGAGGCAGGGCGGAGCTATGCCCCAATCGTCTCTCCTGGGCCTCAAAACCGGCCAGGAAGCATCGGCGGAACTCTCGTTCGCGATTTTGACCCCAAACCGCCCCCGCCTGGAGTGGTTGATGAATTATTCAGGCTAAAAATCCGGATTTTCCACACCGTGGAAAATCCCGGCGCGGCAAAGCCCGTTGCGCGCAGCGCCGCCCCGCCGTAAGATGAGCCCCATGAACAAACCGGAACATGATCCCCCGCCCGTGCAGCAGGCGGTCCTGATCGGCCTGGGCGCCATCGGCACCCTGTATGCCGCCCGAATCTCCGCCCGGGTTCCGGATCAACTGCGGATTCTGGCCGATCCCGCGCGCATCGCCCCCTACCAGACCGACCCGCCCTCCCTGAACGGCCGGCGCCTGAACCTGCACTACGTCACCCCGGACCGGCCGGGACCGCCCGCCGACCTGATCCTGGTGGCCGTCAAATCCGTCGCGCTCGACCAAACCCTCCCGATGATCGCTCCGCTCGTCGCCGGGCATACCCAGATCCTGCCGCTGCTCAACGGCATTCTCGCCCAGGACATCCTCGCGGCGGCCTTCGGCCGGCCGCGCGTGCTGCATGGCCTGGTCCATTGCGGAAGCGCCATGCGCTCCGGCCACGACGTCAGCCAGCAGGGCGGCGACAAAATCCTCTTCGGCGAAGCCCGCAACACCCCGCCGTCCCCGCGCGTCCGGGCCGTCGCCGCCTTCCTGGACCGCTGCGGCATCCGCTTTGTCATTCCCGACGACATGCGCGCCGCCCAGTGGCGCAAGTTCATCCTGAACGTCGGCATCAACCAGGCCCAGGCCGTGCTGCGCGCCCCCTGCCGCGAGTTGCAGGAAAATCCCGACTCCATGCGCCTGGCCCGCGACCTGATGGACGAGGCCGCCGCCGTCGCCGCCGCCCTGGGCATTCCCGGGGCCGCCGATCTGCCCGCCTGGGCCGAATCCATCATCCGCGCCGCCGCCCCGGACAACAAAACCTCCATGCTTCAAGACGTGGAAGCCGGACGCCCCACCGAAGTGGACTGGCTGGCCGGAACCGTCTGCCGCCTGGGCCGGGAACGCGGAATCCCCACCCCCGCCAATGAGCGGGTGTGGCGACAGCTCCGGCCTTCCACCTGACCTCCGGGCGAATCTGCACCCCTGACCTCTCGCGCGCTGTCGCGCCGCTTGCCAAGCCCGACCGGCCATGCTAGGATTTCTTCAAATGCCCCCCCATGTTCTTCAAGCCCTTTTCTTCCGCATCGGACTGGCGCTGATTGCCGGCATCCTGGCCGCCGCCGTGCCCATCGCCCTGCGCAAGGCCCGCTTCGAAGCCCACGTGGGCAAGCGCGTATTTCTGTATCTGCTGGCGCTGGCGGCCCTGATCGGATTCGGCGTCTATGGCTGGTATCTGGTCTCCCGCCATCTGCCCGAAGCCGAACCCGCTCCGGAACCGATCGAATATCCCGCCACGCCGCCCGGCCCCTGAGTCGCTCCGGACCGGCTACTCTCCCCGCCGCGTCCACATGTTCAGGTGGCGGAATTCCGGAAACTGGCGATACTCCAGCAGCCCCGCCAGGGAGCGGTGCACGCCGGCCAGCCCGGCTTCATCCAGCGCCGCCGCCGGATTCAGCCCCCCCAGCACCACCAGGCCCGTCCGGCCTTCCCCCGCCGGGATGCCGTAAAGCGGCTGGCCGGGCATCCCGATCGCCACAATGCCGTCCAGCCCGATCAGGCGAAGCTGATCCCGGATTTTCAGCACGGCCGGCAGCGCCCCCGACGGAAATTCCCGGAAACTCGCCCCCACCAGGCCGTTTCCCGTCTGCTCGCAGCGCCGGACGCTGGTCATGCGGGCCCGGATGAACAGTTCCAGCGGATCCTGGGTGGTTCCGCCGTATTCCAGCAGTTCGATAAAGCGCGCCGGCAGCCGGTTGCGGATTTCCAGCAAGCCGCCGTATCGCGACGTCACCGGAATGCCCTCTTTCAGCAGGATGCCGTTCAACGTGACGCTGCACACCGTCACCAGCGCGATTTTCCCCTTCGGCACCCGGTCGCCCCGGCCCGCATCATACACCTCCCCCGCCCGCCGGATCAGCAGCCGCGAGCCCATGCCCAGACGGGCCGCGAACACCGGCCGTACGATCGCGATGGCCGCCTGCTCGTCCCGGGCGGACAGCAGAGTCGTGTTGACCACCAGCGTGCCGGCGCCCGCGCGGAGTTGAAATCCCATCCGGTACGTCAGTTCGTCGATCTGTCCCGAAACAAAGGCCATGCGCTCGATGACATCGCCCTTCTCCACCTCGGCCGCACCTTGGGCCGTCAGCCGGCGCCCCGCCCGGCGGCTGTGCAGTTCGGTCAGCCCCGCCCGGTCCAGCCGCAGCAGATGCAGCCGGATGCTGCGTTCGCTCAGCTCCACCCCCCAGCCCCGGAGCCAATGCGCAATCTGCGCGGCCCCCGCCGGCCCCTCCGCCCGGTGCAGCACTTTCAGAATCCGCTGCTGTATGTCATGGCCTGTCCATTTCATGCGATTCTTCCCTCGTTTGGGCCCGGCTCACCGACAGCGAAAGACAAAAATCCTCCGGTCTCCTGCCGGTTATGTGAGATCAGATTCCACTCTATACGGCAATATTGCCGTATCGCCAAAATATATTTTCCAGATGTATTGCACTTTATTTCATCATGCCTCATTTTTACGGCCAACTATTACCGGCTAAAACAAAACGCCGGTCTATTCAGAAGGAGATCCCAATGAGCTATGTCCAAGAGGTATTAACCCAGCTGCAGACCCGCAACCCCGGCGAACCGGAGTTTCTCCAGGCCGCCCGGGAAGTGCTCGAAACGCTTGAGCCCGTCGTTCAGCGCCACAAGAAATACCAGCAGGGACGCATCCTGGAACGCCTCGTCGAACCCGAACGCCAGATTCTGTTCCGCGTGCCGTGGATCGACGATGCCGGCCAGCCGCGCGTCAACCGCGGCTTCCGCATCGAGTTCAACAGCGCCATCGGCCCCTACAAGGGCGGCCTGCGCTTCCACCCCTCCGTCAACCTCAGCATCCTGAAGTTCCTCGGCTTCGAACAGATCTTCAAGAACTCGCTGACCACCCTGCCCATGGGCGGCGGCAAGGGCGGCAGCGACTTCGACCCCAAGGGCAAGTCGGACAACGAAGTCATGCGCTTCTGCCAGTCCTTCATGACCGAGCTCTGCCGGCACATCGGCCCGCATACCGACGTGCCCGCCGGCGACATCGGCGTCGGCGGACGGGAAATCGGGTTCCTGTTCGGCCAGTACAAGCGCCTCCGCAACGAGTTCACCGGCGTGCTCACCGGCAAGGGACTCAACTGGGGAGGTTCCCTCATCCGCCCCGAAGCCACCGGCTACGGCTGCGTGTTCTTCGCGGAGGAAATGCTCAAGACCCGCGGGGAAACCTTTGAAGGCAAAATCTGCACCGTGTCGGGCTCCGGCAACGTCGCGCAGTACACGGTGGAAAAAATCAACCAGCTCGGCGGCAAGGTGGTGTCCCTCTCGGATTCCTCCGGCAGCATCCACGATCCCGGCGGCATCGATGCCGAAAAACTGGCGTTCGTCATGGAACTGAAAAACGTCCGGCGCGGACGCATTGCCGACTACGCCCGGGAATTCAACTGCCGCTATCTGGAAGGCCAGGCGCCCTGGAGCATCCCCTGCGACTGCGCGTTCCCCAGCGCCACCCAGAACGAAATCAGCGGCGCCGACGCCGCCGCCCTC
>JAHDSS010000353.1 GCA_018432565.1 Kiritimatiellia bacterium | reverse complement strand
GCTGGAGGACTTCGTGCCGCTGGAGGCGGGCCATGCGCGGATGTACACCTGCGGGCCCACGGTGTACAACGTGGCCCACATCGGCAACTTCCGCGCCTATGTCTTCGAGGACCTGCTGCGGCGCTGGCTGACCTGCAAGGGCCTGCGCGTCACCCAGGTGATGAACCTGACCGACGTGGACGACAAGACGATCCGCGACTCGCAGGCGGCGGGCAAGCCCCTGGCGGACTTCACCGCGCAGTACAAGCGGGCGTTTTTCGAGGACATCCGCGCGCTGAACATCGAGCCGGCCGAGCACTATCCGGCCGCGACGGACCACATTCCCGAAATGATCGAGCTGATCCGGACGCTGGAGGACAAGGGCTACGCCTACCGCGCGGGGGACGGCTCGGTGTACTTCAGCATCGCCAAATGGCCGTCCTACGGGAAGCTGGCGCACCTGGACCGCGAGGGCATGCGTTCCGGCGTGCGGGTTGCGGCCGACGAATACGAAAAGGAGAACGTCGCGGACTTCGCGCTGTGGAAGGCGTGGGATGAGAAGGACGGCGACGTGGCCTGGGAGTCGCCGTGGGGCCGGGGGCGTCCCGGCTGGCACATCGAGTGCTCCGCCATGAGCATGAAATACCTCGGGCCGAGCTTCGACATCCACACCGGCGGGGTGGACAACATTTTTCCGCACCACGAGGACGAAATCGCGCAGAGCGAGGCGGCGAACGGGAAGCCGTTCGCCGCGTACTGGCTGCACTGCGCCCACCTGATGGTGGACGGCCAGAAGATGTCGAAGTCGCGCGGCAACTTCCACACGCTGCGCGACGTGCTGGCGCGCGGCCATACGGGCCGGGAGGTGCGCTTCGAGCTGCTGGCGACGCACTACCGCGCGCCGCTGAATTTCACCTTCGCTTCGCTGGAGGCGGCGCGCACCGCGCTGCGGCGGGTAGACGAGTTCACGGCGCGGCTGGACGGGGCGGCGGGCGGCACCGCGGCGGGAGATCTGCCGGGGTGGGCCCGGGCGGCGGCGGAGCGCTTCGAGGCCGCCATGGACGAGGACTTGAACATTTCCGCCGCGCTGGCGGCGCTGTTCGACGCCATCCGCGAAGGCAATGCCGCGCTGGACGCCGGCGCGCTGGATCCGGCCGGGGCCGCGGCGGTGCAGGCGCTGTTCCGGCGCTGGGATGCCGCCCTGGGCGTGCTGGAAAGGCCTGCCGAGGCCGTTCCGGCCGGCGTCCAGGCGCTGCTCGACAAACGGCAGGCGGCCCGTGCGGCGAAGGACTGGGCGCAGTCCGACGCCCTTCGCGACGAAATCGCCGTCCTGGGCTGGGCGGTGAAAGACACCCCCAAGGGGCAAGTCGCGACAAAGGCCTAGGATTTTCAGCAGGAAAACAGGAAACACAGGAAAACAAGAAACAGCCGAAACGGATTTGGATAGACGGCAGCCGGAGCCGGAAACCCTAAGCAGGAAAACAGGAAACACAGGAAAGCAGGAAACGGCCGTAACGGATTTGGGTGAGACGACAGCCAGAGCCGGAACCTCTAAGCAGGAAAACATGAACGAGATGCAGGACCAGGATTTGACCGAGCAGATCATCGCGGCGGCGATTGAAGTCCATCGGGAATTGGGACCTGGTTTTCTGGAGTCCATCTATGAAGAGGCCCTCTGCATCGAGTTGCGGCATCGCGGCATTCCGTACGAGCGGCAGAAAAGCCTCGATGTTCCTTTTCGCGGCGAAATCGTCGGCGAATGTCGTCCGGACTTGTTGGTCGATAAAGCCGTGGTAGTTGAACTAAAGGCCGTAAAAGCATTTGAACCCATTTTCTTTGCCATTGTCCGTTCCTACTTGAAGGCCGCCAGGGTGGACACGGGATTGCTGATCAACTTCAATGCGATTCCTCTTGCCGTTAAACGCATCGGCCGCGAATTCTATGGACATTCCAAATGACATTTCCTGTTTTCCTGTGTTTCCTGTTTTCCTGCTAAAGATAATGGTTTCGGAGGTTTTGAAATGACGAAAGGCAGGCTGATCACATTCGAGGGCCCGGAGGGGGCGGGGAAGAGCACGCAGGCGGCGATGCTGATTGCGCGGCTGGAGGCGCGCGGGATCGAAATCATCTACACGCGCGAGCCCGGCGGGACGAAGCTGGGCGAAGCGATCCGCGGGGTGCTGCAGTACAACGCCGCGGGCGAAGCGCCGTGTCCCGAAAGCGAAGTGCTGCTGTTCGAAGCCAGCCGCGCGCAGCTGGTCCGGCAGGTGATCCTGCCGGCCCTGGAGCGCGGGGCGTGGGTCGTCTGCGACCGCTTTTTCGATTCCACCACGGCCTATCAGGGGTTCGGGCGCGGATTCCCCGTCGAGCTGATGGAGACCATCAACCGCTTTGCCGTCGGCGAGGCGGTGCCGGACATGACGATCCTGCTGGATGTGAACGTCAGCCTGGGAATGCAGCGCTGCGCCAAGCGGCAGGCCGGCCAGGCGATGAAGTACGACCGGATCGAGAGCGAAGCCCTCGAATTCCATGAACGGGTCCGCCAGGGGTATCTGGAACTGGCCCGGCGCTATCCGGAGCGGTTCCGCCAGGTGGATGCGATGCGCCATGCGGAGCCCATCGCCGACGACGTGTGGAGACTGGTGCGCGATGCCTTTTTCCCCGAAGGTTGAACGGGCCCTGGAGGATCTGCGCCGGACCATCGCGTCCGGGCGGATGCCGCACGCGCTGCTGGTGTCGGGCCGTCCGCGCGGCGGCGGCCGCGATTTCGTGCGCGGCCTGCTGGGCCTGCTGTTTCCCAAGGCGGATCCGGCCCGTTTCGAGGAGCATCCCGACATCCGCTGGGTCGAGCCGGAGAGCAAATCCCGGCAGATCAAGGTGGAGGAGCAGATGCGCCCGTTGATCCGGTTCATCCAGCTGACCTCGTACGAGGGCGGATGGAAGGCGGGGATTGTCCTGTTTGCGGACCGGATGAATCCCAGTTCGCAGAATGCGCTGCTGAAGACGCTGGAGGAGCCTCCGCCGCACAGCCTGCTGGTACTGGTGACGGATGTGCCGGCGGCCCTGCTGCCGACCATCCGTTCGCGCGCCCAGGTGATTGATGTGCTGGACGAACGCGGAAGCGACGCCGCGCCCTGGCAGCCGCTGGTCATGGACCTGCTGCGGAATCCGCCGGTCCGGCGGGGCTGCGAGATGGCGGCCTGGACCGACCGCCTGACGGCGCCGCTGCGCAGTCTCGAGGAGCTGGCGCGGGAAGAGGAGACCGCCCGCCAGGAAGAGGCGGCCCGCTCGCGCGACGCCGAAGAGCTGTCCCGGACCGACAAGGCGGTGGTGGATGGCCGGGTGGCGTCCCGCGTCAAGGAGATGCGCGAAGAACTGCTGCGCACGATCCAGCTCTGGCAGCGCGACGTGCTGGCGCGGGTCCAGGGGGCCGAGGCCGCGCCCGCCTGGTTTCCGGAGGAGGCGGACGCCATTGCCGCGCAGGCGGAGGGGCTGGCATTCGCCGATGCCCTGCGGCGCGTACGGGCTGTGGACGAGGTTCGCGAACTGCTGGAACACAACATCCGGGAATCGGTCGCCCTGCTGCGGCTGGCCCGCGCGGTGTCCCGTCCGGCCGGCTGATTGCTGTCCCGGAGCCGCGGTTCAGGTTCGGCCCGATGGCGGCTTACCAGCTGTCAAACGCGGCGGCGCCCTGAGTCATGACCTGGCCGCGCGCTTCCGCGGAGAGGGTCTTCCCGGCGTCATCAATGACAACCAGCTTGGGAATGCCGGTGACGGCGTATTTCTTCTTGAGAGCGTCCACGGGTTTGTCGCCGAAGGGGATGGCCAGCCAGGGCATCTCGTGGCTGCGCATGTAGGCGCGCATCGAGGCTTCGTCGCGGTCGTGCGGAACCAGCACCACCTCGAACGGCTTGCCG
>JAHDSS010000322.1 GCA_018432565.1 Kiritimatiellia bacterium | reverse complement strand
GACGTTGGTGCCGGCGGAGGCGAGGACGGCGACGGCGACTTCGGAGGTGCCGATGCGCGCGGCCTCCCAGTGGTTTTCCATGGTTTCGAATTTCTCGACGATGTTTTCGAGGACGACGATGGAATTGGAGACGAGGACGCCGGTGGAGAGGCCGATGGCCAGCAGGGTGGGCATGTTGAGGGTCTGGCCGGCCAGATGCATGAAGAAGAAGCTGATGACGATGGTGACGGGCATCGTGATGGCCACGATGACGGTGGTGCGCACGTTGACGAGGAAGACGAAGAGGACGATGGCGCAGATCAGCACGGCCTGCCAAACGGCGGAAACGGCGGAATTGACCGATTCGCGGATGTTGGCCGATTCGTCGGAGACCCATGTGAGGTCCATGCCGCCGGGCAGGGTGTGGCGGATCTGTTCGTAGCGCTGGTGGATTTCGCGGACGAGGGCGACGATGTTGGCGTCGGCTTTCTTGACGATCTTGAGGACGATGCCCTGGCGGCCGTCGAGGATGGCGCGCTGGCGGACTTCCTCGGTGGCGAGGCGGACGGTGCCGAGGTCGGCGAGGCGGCGGCGGGCGCCGTCGCGGTTGGCGACTTCGAGATTGGCGATGTCGGCGGCGTTTTCGTATTCGGCGTCGAAGCGGATGACGTATTCGCTGCCCTGTTCGCGGATGCGGCCGCCGGGGAGGTTGAGGATGCCGCCCTGGAGGGCGGCGACGACGTCGGCGGTGGTGAGGCCGGCGGCGGCAAGGGCGTCGCGGTCGAGCTCGACCCAGACTTCGCGCTCGTTGCCGCCGATGACCTGGACTTCGCCGACGCCGGGGACGGTGGCGAAGCGGTCGGCGATGACGTTGTCGGCGTAGTCGTAGAGGTCGTCGAGAGGGGCGTCGCCGGAGAGGAAGATGTTGGCGATGGGCGAGGCGTTGATGTTGATCTTCATGATCGCGGGACGGTCGGCGTCCTCGGGCAGATCGCTGAGAACGAAGTCGATTTTTTCGCGCACGTCCTGGGCGGCGACGTCGACGTCGACCGCGAGGTTGAACTCGAGGATGACCTGCGACACGTTGTCGAGGCTGGAGGACTCGATGTGCTTGAGGCCGTCGATGCCGGAGACGGCGTCTTCGATGGGCTTGGTGACGTCTTTTTCGATGTCTTCGGGGGAGGCGCCGACCCAGGTGGTGAGGACGGCGACATAGGGGATGTCCACCGCCGGCATGTTTTCGATGGGGAGCTTGCGGAAGGAGTTGAGGCCGAGTCCGATCAGCGCGATGAGCAGGCAGCTCATCGCGATCGGGCGTTTGGTGGAGGCGGTGGCGAGGAACATGGGAAGAATCTCCGGTTAGAACCTGGCGGAACCAGGAAAAGACGATGGCAAGCCAACCACGGATGGACACCGATGGACACGGATTGAAGACCGTTTCATTTTCGTTGTGCCGACATTCATGTTCATCCGTGTTTATCCGTGGTTAGATCCAAAGGATCACAAGACGTCGACGGGCATGCCGTCGTGGAGTTGGGTCTGGCCTTCGGTGACGACGGCCTCGCCGGGTTCAAGGCCGGAGAGGATTTCGGTCCAGGCGTCGTTCTGGAGGCCGGTTTCGACCTCGCGGGCGGCGGCGGCGCCGTCGCGGGCCACAAAGACGACGGTCCGGCCGGCGCGGACGAGGACGGCGGCGGAGGGGACGCCGAGGCCTTCGCGGG
>JAHDSS010000401.1 GCA_018432565.1 Kiritimatiellia bacterium | reverse complement strand
GGATCCATAGCGTGGTCCGGAAGTGGCCGGATCCATAGCGTGGAAAACGGGCTGTAGGGGTTCGCTTTCATCGTCTAGCGGTTGTCGTCGCGGTAGCACCATTCATTTATCATCGTGTTGCGAAGCAGAACGTCAGCGTTCACCGGCGGCGCACCTTGTGCGCCGTACGGTGCGACGCCTTGTTGAACTAAGCCGCTGCGCGACAGTTGACTGATTCCACATCTGTCGTTCCTATTCACGGGGGTCATGGTACCGAGAAGTGGGCGGGCAATCAAGCCCGTCCGCAACCCAGGAGACAGACCATGAGAACAAAGAAGGACGCGGCGGGGGATTTGCGGCGGCGGATGATCGAGGAGATGCAGCTGCGGCGCTACTCGGAGCGCACGCAGGAGAGCTATGTCCGGGCGGTGGGGCGGCTGGCGGGCTGGTGCTGGAAGAGCCCCGGCGAGGTGGGCGACGAGGAGCTGCGCGCCTACTTCCTGTATCTGCGCAACCAGAAGCGGCTGGCGCGGGCCACGACCACGATCGCGCTGTGCGCGATCAAGTTTTTCTTCGAACAGGTGCTCAAGCGCGACTGGACGGCGATGGATATTCCCCGTCCCCGGGCGGAGCACAAGCTGCCCGCCGTGCTGTCGCGCGAGGAGGTCTGGCGGATTCTGGGCGCGGTGCGCGAGCTGCGCCACCGGGCCTGCCTGACGCTGATCTACAGTTGCGGGCTGCGCCTGGGCGAAGGCTGCCGCCTGCAGGTGGGCGACGTCCACCGCGACCGGCGCGTCATCCATGTCCGCGCGGCCAAGGGGAACAAAGACCGCTATGTGCCGTTGCCGCCGGAGACCCTGGCACTGCTGGGCGAGTGCTGGAAGATCCACCGCAATCCCACGTTCCTGTTCCCCTGCGTGGGCCGCGGCGGCGTCCACGGGGGCGGCGCGGACAAGCCCGTGCCGATTTCGACGGTGCAGCAGGCGTTCCGCAAGGCGATGCTTGCGGCGGGCGTGACCAAGGATGCCCACGTGCACACCCTGCGCCACAGCTATGCGACGCATCTGCTGGAGAACCAGGTGAACTTGCGCCAGATCCAGGCCTGGCTGGGCCACCACTCGCCCAAGACCACCGCGGTCTATACGCACCTGACCGCCGAAGGCGCGGCCGCGGCGGTCGCCAGGCTCAACGGACTGATGACGGCGCCGTAGCGTGGGCGCCCTGGCGGAGATTCTCCGCCGTCATGGCCCGGCCTACCGGGCGCGGTACGCCGATCGCATGCCCTGGGACCAGTTGAAGGCCATGCGCGCGATCGTGACGTGCCGCACGCCGGCGCTGGGCGGACAGCGGTGGGAATGCCCCCGGTGCGCCCGGACGCACTGGGCGCTGCACTCCTGCGGCAACCGGCATTGCCCGGCCTGCGGCGGCGACGACGCGCGGGTGTGGCTGCGCCGGCAGGAGGCCCTCCTCCTGCCGGTGCGCTACCACCTGTGCACCTTCACCGTGCCCAAGGAACTGCGCCGCGCCATCCGCTCGCATCCGCGCGAAGGCCTCGCCCTCCTCTTCGAGGCCTCGTCCTCGACGCTGCTGGACGTCTGCGCCAACCCCCGATGGCTCGGCGCCCGGCCGGGCCTGACGGGCGTGCTGCATACGAACGGGCGCTCGCTCGTGTACCACCCCCACGTCCACTTCGTCGCCACCGGCGGCGGCCTTGCCCCCGATGGCACCTGGCGCGAGGCGCACAAGAAGTTTCTCGTGCCGGTGCAGGCGCTCTCGGAAGTCTTCCGCGCGCGCTTCCGCGACGGACTGCGCCAGCGCCTGCCGGAGGTGTTCGCGACGATCCCCGCCAAGACCTGGACGCGGAAGTGGGTGGTGCATTCCAAACCCGTCGGCGACGGCAAGAACGCCCTGCGCTACCTCTCGCGCTACGTCTACCGCGTCGCCATCGCCGATTCCGCCATCGACGCCCACGACGGCAACAGCGTCGCGTTCCGCTACCGCGAGACGCAGACGAAGAAGGTGCGGCGGATGAAGCTGCCGGCGCCGGAGTTCATCCGCCGTTTCCTTCAGCACGTTCTGCCCGCGGGATTCGTCAAAGTCCGCCACTACGGATTGCACCATCCCTCGCGCAAGCGCACGCTTTCGCTCGTCCGCGCCATGCTCTGCCTGCTGCGGAACCGGCCCATTCCCGCCGCCCCCGAACCCGAGGAACCCCTGCCGCCGCCGCGCTGCCCGCATTGCGACATCCCCATGGAGCGGCGCGAACGCACCTGGCGGCCCCTCCCGGGCTCCGTGCCGCCGCCCTTCGCTCACGCCCGGGGACCGCCCGCCGCCTCATGACTTCGCTGCGCCCAATTTGTTCTCGCAGGCGACGCGCCCCGCGCCGCGCGGCGAAGCCTTGTCCCGCGTTCGAAAAACTTCTTGGTTTTGCCCCTGGTCGCCCTTCGCACCACCCGGTCCATCGCTCTTATAGCGGCCCCCATGCTCTCGTCGCCGGCCTCCGGCCATCCCTTTAGCCCCATCCGGGCTCCCGCCCCGAGAGCAAAATACATGCGCCCCCGCCGGGCTTGTTCAACCCGGGATTGCAGCGTGGCTTCGCACGCTACTAATCCCTACTTTGTTCTGCTCTCATTTTCATAAAGCCTGGCGCGGGGTTCCGCGCTCGTAAATAGGGGTAGCGGATCGTGCGGGCGGGAGCGTTCCCTCTGGTTTTCCATACTGTGGAAGAAAGTTTTCCATGGCGTGGAAAACTTTCGAAATATTTTTCCATAGCGTGGAAAACGGGCTGTAAGCGCTGGTCTTCATCCCATAACCGTTGTCGTAGCGCTGGCGCCTTTAAATTTCATATCTCTTGCGAAGCAGAACGTCAGGGTTCTGGATCGGCCCACGGCCGTACCTGAATAGGTTAGCAGCGTGCGGAGGGGTGTGCATAGCGGCAACTTGTGGGCCGTAGCCAGGAACCCCTTGTTCAACGCTTTGTTTTTTCTTATATTTCATGCCATGAGGCCGCGAAAACCGTAAAAATGGCCTAAAAATCGCGGTTTTGGGCTCGTAGAGCCCATTTTCCCGATTTCCAGGCCGTTTTTCGCGGTAATTTTCATTATTTGCGGCATAGCGCGGATTTTTTCCCGTATTTTTCCTCTGTAGCCGTGGTCGCCGCTATTTCACCGTAATTTTCGATATTTCGGATCGTTGAACGTCAGGGGTCTGGATCGGCCCACGGGCTGTACTCGATAGGTGTGCAGCGTGCGGGAGGGTGTGCATAGCGGCAACTTGTGGGCCGTAGCCAGGAACCCCTTGTTCTGCTCTCATTTTCATAAAGCATGGCGCGGGGTTTGGCGCTCATACATCGGGGTAGCGGATCGCGCGGGCGGAGGCCTGTCCGTATGTTTTCCATACCGTGGTCCGGCAGCCGCCGGATCCATAGCGTGGAAAACTCGCGGAATAAGTTTCCATAGCGTGGAAAACGGGCTGTAGGCGTTCACTATCATCGT
>JAHDSS010000525.1 GCA_018432565.1 Kiritimatiellia bacterium | reverse complement strand
CCGGCCCGCCTCGATCAAAATCCGGGCCTTGGCCAGCTGCGTGTCCAGGCGCTGGGCGGGGTCCGCCGCCGCGGCGATGCCCTTCTCGATCATGTCGAGCGCGGCGGAATAGCTGGTCTCCGCGGCGAGGGCCCGCGCCACGATCTGGAACCCGTGCGCGCGGGTTTCCGCCAGCAGGTTGCGATTGGTGGCCAGGGTGTCCAGCCGACGCAAGGCCTGGGCGCGGTCTCCCTGCGTCACGTGCCATTCCAGCAGGCCGAGCGCGGCGCGCTCGCCCCACGACTGGCCGGCATAGGCGGTCTCGATGCGCTCCAGAATCCGGCGCGCGTCCGCCGGCTGGTCCGAGCCGCCCAGCGCGGCGGCCAGATCCAGCCAGGCCGCGGGCGTGTCCGGGGAGTCGGGATGGCCGGATTCCAGTTCGGCGCAGACGGCGCGGGCGGCGGCCCATTCCTGCAGGGCCATGCGGGCGCGGGCCAGCAGGCGCAGGGCGGCCGGAGCGGACGCGTGGCCGGTCCGGCGGCTCCGGAAGTCGTCCAGGACGCCGGCGGCCTCCGTCCAGCGTTCCAGGGCCATCAGGGCCTGCGCGCGCGTCAGCTCGAATTCCGCCTGGAGGGTCGCGGACCGGGCGGACGGCGCATGGGCGTCGATCAGGCCGAGGGCCTCGGCCGGGCGCGCCTGGGCCAGGCGCACGCGCGCCAGCCAGAGGGCGCCTTCGGCCTGCCGGCGGCGGTCGGGCGCCCCGTCCACCAGTTCCTCCAGGCGGCGGCTGGCCAGGTCATGCAGGCCGTCTTCGAGCGCGGCGCGCCCCGTGGCCAGCAGGCGGCCCGCTTCGTCCACCGTCACCGAACGGGAAGGCGCCTCCGCCGTCGCGGACGCCTGGGCGAAGGCCATGCCGGCGGAGAAAGCCGCCAGGACCAGCGCCTGTCCGATGATTCCGTTCCGTTTCATTTTTTCTTTCTGGCCGTTTTCCGGCGGGCCGGTTTTTTCGCGGCCGCCGGAACGCCCAGCACGGGCCGCAGATAGGCGCCGGTGTGCGACGCGGGGTCGGCCGCCACGTCCTCCGGCGTGCCGCACGCCACCAGGCGGCCGCCCTGGTCGCCGCCTTCCGGGCCCAGATCCACAATATAGTCGGCGGTCTTGATCACGTCGAGGTTGTGTTCGATCACGATCAGCGTGTTGCCGGCGTCGCGCAGGCGCAGCAGCACCTTCAGCAGGCGGTCCACGTCGGCGAAATGCAGCCCCGTGGTCGGCTCGTCCAGCAGGTACAGCGTGCGGCCGGTGTCGCGGCGGGCCAGCTCGGCGCTCAGCTTCATGCGCTGCGCCTCGCCGCCGGAGAGCGTCGTCGCCGGCTGGCCGACCTTGAGATAGCCCAGGCCGACCTCGCTCATCGTCCGGAACTTGCGGGCGATGGCCGGGACCGGCGCGAAAAACTCCAGGGCTTCGTCAAGGGTCATGTCCAGCACGTCGGCAATGCTCTTGCCGCGCCAGGTCACTTCCAGCGTCTCCTGGTTGTAGCGCCGCCCGCGGCACTGCTCGCACGTCACGTACACGTCCGGCAGGAAGTTCATTTCGATCTTCAGGATGCCGTCGCCCTTGCAGGTTTCGCAGCGCCCGCCCTTGACATTAAAGCTGAAGCGCCCCGGGCCGTAGCCGCGCATCTTGGCGGCCGGCAGTTTGGCGAAGAGATCGCGGATGCCGTTGAACGCCCCGGTATAGGTCGCGGGATTCGAGCGCGGGGTCCGGCCGATCGGCGACTGGTCGATCACGATCACCTTGTCGAGGTGCTGGGCCCCCAGCAGCTTCCGGTGCCGGCCCGGGCGCTCTTTCGAGCCGAAGAACTTCCGGAACAGGGCCCGCCGCAGAATATCGTCCACCAGGGTGCTCTTGCCGCTGCCGCTGACGCCCGTCACGCAGGTGATCCGCCCCAGGGGGAAGCGGACGTCCACGTCCTTGAGGTTGTTCTCGGCGGCCCCCTGCACCTCCAGCCAGGGCTCGGCCGCCGGCTTGCGCTCGTGCGGGACGTCAATCCGCTGCTCGCCGTTGAGAAACCGCGCGGTCAGGGACGATGAGGACTTCAGCAGCTCCGGAACCGTCCCGGCAAAGACGACTTCGCCCCCGTGCACGCCGGCGGCCGGCCCCAGATCAATCACGTAATCGGCTTCGCGGATGGTCTGTTCGTCGTGCTCGACCACGACAACCGTGTTGCCCAGGTCCCGCAGACCCTTCAGCGTCCGCAGCAGCTTCTCGTTGTCGCGCTGGTGCAGGCCGATGCTCGGCTCGTCCAGCACGTAGAGCACGCCCACCAGGCCCGCGCCCACCTGGGTCGCCAGCCGGATCCGCTGGGCCTCGCCGCCGGAGAGCGTCCCGCTTTCGCGGTCCAGGTTCAGATAGCCCAGCCCCACGTCGCACAGAAACCGCAGCCGCTTCCGGATCTCCTTCAGGATCTCCGCCGCGATGGCCTGCTCCTGATCCCTCAGCGGCAGCGACTCGAAAAACGCCGCGGCGTCCCGCGCCGACAGCTCCATGACCTCCATGATGCCCTGGCCCGCCACCCGGCAGGCCAGGCTCTCCGGGCGCAGGCGCCTGCCGCCGCAGGCGGTGCACGGCAGGCGGCTCATGAAGCCCGCCAGCTTGTGCTTGATGTAGTCGCTGCCGGTCTCGGCATAGCGCCGGTTCAGGTTGGGGATCACCCCCTCGAACGGCTTGCTGTACTTGCGCCAGGCGCCGCCCCGCCAGAAGCCCAGCGCGATGTCCTCGTCGCCCGAACCGTTCAGAATCACGTCGCGGACCTTCTTCGGCAGGTCCTCCCACGCCGTGCCCATGTCGAACCCGTAGTGCTTGGCCAGCGCCCGCAGCAGCCCCTTGCGGTAGATCGCCTCGCGGCGGCCGGCCGGCCGCCACGCCGCAATGGCGCCGCCGTCGAGGGACTTGGTCGGATCGGGCACGACCAGGTCTTCGTCGAACACCAGCATCTGCCCCAGCCCGTCGCAGACCGGACACGCCCCGTACGGGCTGTTGAACGAGAAATTGCGCGCCCGCAGCGCCTCGAAACTGATTCCGCAGTCCGCGCAGGCGTTTTTTTCGGAAAACAGCTGCGGGGTCCAGCCGTCGCCGCCCTTGTCCTGGAAGAGCGCCGTCAGCACCCCCTCGCCCTGCTTCAGCGCCAGCTCCACGGAGTCCGTCAGCCGCCCCCGGATCTTCTCGCCGATCACCAGGCGGTCCACCACCACCGCGATCGAATGCTTGCGCTTCTTGTCCAGCTTCGGCGGATGCTCCAGCTCATGCAGTTCCCCGTCCACCTGCACCCGCGTGAACCCCTGCCGGCGCGCCGCGTCGAAGATCTCGCTGTGCTCGCCCTTGCGACCCTCCACCAGCGGCGCCAGCAGCTGCACCTTCGTGCCCGCCGGCCGGTCCAAGATCCGGTTGACGATCTCCTCCGCGGTCTGCCGCGCGATCGGCTTTCCGCACCGGTGGCAGTGCTGCTTGCCGATGCTGGCATACAGCAGCCGCAGGTAGTCGTGGATTTCCGTCGTCGTCGCCACGATCGACCGCGGATTCGATCCCGCGGTGCGCTGCTCGATCGCGATCGCCGGCGACAGCCCCTCGATGCGGTCCACGTCCGGCTTCTGCAGCTGCTCCAGGAACATCCGCGCATACGACGACAGGCTTTCCACGTACTTGCGCTGGCCCTCGGCATACAGCGTGTCGAACGCCAGCGATGACTTTCCGCTGCCGCTGAGCCCCGTCACCACGCACAGCGAACCGCGCGGAATCCGCACGGTGATGTTCTTGAGGTTGTGCTCGCGCGCGCCCTCGACCAGGATGAATGAATCCGGCATCTGCCTTCCGCCTTGCTGAAAAGAATTGGAGCCAACCGTACCACGCCTCCGGGAATTCTTCATGCCCAATTTGCGCCCCCCCCCGTAGCGCGGGGCTCCCGTCCCGCGCAGTTCCCAGGATCCGCACGCGACAGAGCCGCGTGCCACGAAGACAGGCCGTTGCCCAATCGCGGCCGCGCCCCTCCCCCGTTTTTCCGGATTTTCCACGACATGGAAAATTTTTCCGCGGTTTTTCCACGCCATGGAATCCGGCAGCCGCCGGACCACACCATGGAAAACTCCCGATCCAAAGCGGCGTCATGCCGCCGCACTCCAAGATCCCGCCGGAATCAGGATTCAACCAGATGCCGGGGCAACCCGGTCTGGCGAATGATCGCCAATAACGTCCCCACGCGGATTTCCCTGTGCATGGGAACCGGAACGGTGACCGTACGCGAGCCGCTTCGCCATTGCATCACCACATGGCTCCCCCGCCGCGGCGT
>JAHDSS010000205.1 GCA_018432565.1 Kiritimatiellia bacterium | reverse complement strand
GGGATACGCCAACGGAGACGCCATCAGCAACGAGGTGCGCGTGTTCCGCGACCTGTTCCGGTCGTGGGGATTCGAATCCCACATTTATTCCGAGCAGAAGCGCATCCTGCCGGAGCTGCGCGGAGAGGCCCGCGATTTGGCGGCCAGCCGGGAGGATTTCCGCCCGGACGGCATTGTGCTGCTGCATCTGTCCATGGGGTCGGACGTGAACGACTGGTTCCCGACCCTGCCGGGCCGCAAGGCGATTCTCTACCACAACATCACGCCGCCGGAGTATTTCCGCGGGGTGCAGGAGCAGACCGCGCACCTGCTGGCGCGCGGCCGGCAGCAGGCAAAGGCGCTGGCGGGCACGGCCGAAGTGGTCATGGCCGACAGCCGGTTCAACGCCGAGGAAATCGCCGCCATGGGCCATGCGAATCCGCAGGTCCTGCCGCTGATGCTGGATTTCTCCCTGCTGCGCGGCAAGCCGGACCGCGGCATCCAGCGGCGCTACCGCGACGGCATGGCCAACCTCCTGTTCGTGGGCCGCTGCGCCCCCAACAAGCGCATCGAAGACCTGCTGAACGCCTTCTACTACTTCCAGAACTACGTCCAGCCCGCCTCGCGGCTGATCCACGTGGGGTCCACCGCCGGCATGGAGCAGTACCACGCCCTGCTGCTGACCCGCGTGCGCGAGCTGCAGCTGAAAAACGTGGAAATCGCCGGCGCCGCCACCCAGTCCGAGCTGCTGGCCTATTACTCCGTGGCCCGGGCTTTCCTGTGCCTGAGCGATCACGAGGGGTTCTGCATTCCCTTGCTCGAAGCCATGACGCATGAGGTGCCCGTGGTCGCCTATGCCGCCGGAGCGGTCCCCGAAACCCTCGACGGCGCCGGGGTGCTGCTGCGCGACAAGCGGTTTGATCTGATCGCCGAGACGCTCGGGCGGGTCACCGAAGACGACGCGTTGCGCAAAGCGATCCTGCGCGGACAGCGCGAGCGCCTGACCCGCTACGAGCGGCAGGACCTCGCCGGGGACCTCAAGCGCCATCTGGCGCCGCTGCTCTAGCGCCGTAACGCCTTGTCCCGCGGCGGCAAAAGAGGGGGCACCACGGCAAAAAGTCCGAAAAGGGGCTTGCCATCCCCGTGCGATTCCGTTCCAATTCCAGCATGTCTTCTCCGTCCGGATGACGGGGAGGGATTCAACCGGCATGGTTCGGGAGGTCTAGCGACTCAACCGGCTGTGACGCAGTAAGATACAAAAGGAAAATCAGAAATGAAACAAAAGAAGCTCCTCGCCGGGGCGCTGTGCGTCGCGGCGTCGTTGGCCGCGCAGACCGTGTTCGGCGCGGGTTTTGGCATCTATGAAGGCAGCGCCCGCGGCAACGCCATGGGCACGGAAGTGACGGCCGATCCGGCTTCGCCTTCGGTCATCTACAACAACCCCGCCGCCATGACGGGGTTGGAAGGCACCCAGGTCGAAGCAGGCCTGACGCTGATCAATCCGGCGGTGACGGTGGCCACGACGGTGGCGCCGGGCATGACGGTCGAGACGGACGGCGAAGACAACTGGTGGACGCCTCCGAACGCGTACGTGACGCATCAGATCAACGACAAGATGTGGGCCGGTCTGGGCATCTTCAGCCGCTACGGGCTGGGGGTCGAATTCGATGACGACTGGACCGGGCGCTACAACTGCCAGGAAATCATCATTCAGAGCATCGATATCAATCCCTCCATCGCCTTCAAGGTGCTGGACAACCTGTCCCTGGCCGCCGGCCTGCGCGCGGAATGGTTCGAGTTCTCCCTGGACCAGGCGCTGCCCACGGGTACGCCGTTCGTGGATCCCGACCTGCAGTTCCACATGAAGGGCGACAGCTGGGGCATCGGCTACAACCTCAGCGCCTACTTCGAAGCCACCGAATCGCTGGCGTTCGGCCTGGCCTACGAGAGCGAGATCGACCAGGAAGTCGAAGGCACCTATCACGTCAACCACCCGAATCCGGCCGTGGCCGGCGGCGACGGCGAAGGCGACGTCACCACGCCGTCG
>JAHDSS010000107.1 GCA_018432565.1 Kiritimatiellia bacterium | reverse complement strand
GCGTTCACCGACGCCAGCAGCTGCTCCAGCGGATCCTGCGGGAAGGGTTTCTTCACCTTCTTCTGGTACACCTTCTTGTACACCTCGCACAGCTCCTTGAGCTGCTCGGCCGACAGATCGGTGTCTTCCTTCGCGCCGTACTTCTTCTTCAGCTCCGTCATCGCCACTTCGAAGTCGTGGTGCTCCAGCCCGGTCGTCGGACCCATCACCACGTCGCCGAACATGTCAATGAACCGCCGGTAGCAGTCCCAGCCCGTCCGCTCGTTGCCCGTGCTTTCAATGAACCCCAGCACCGACTTGTCGTTCAGCCCCAGGTTCAGCACCGTGTCCATCATGCCCGGCATCGAAATCGCCGCGCCCGATCGCACCGACACCAGCAGCGGGTTCTTCGGATCGCCCAGCTTCTTCTTCATCTTCGTCTCGAGCTTCTTCAGCTGCGCCTTGAGCTGCTCGAGCATCCCCTCGGGATACTTCCCGTTGTGCGAGGCGTAGTACGCGCACGCCTCGGTCGAAATCGTGAAGCCCGGCGGCACCGGCAGGTTCGCGTTCGCCATCTCGGCCAGGTTCGCGCCCTTCCCGCCCAGAATCGCCTTCATCGTCGCGTCGCCTTCGGTGTTTTCCTTCCCGAAGCCGTAAAAATAGACATACTTCTTCTTCGCCATGTTCTTCTCCGTTTGGGGACCCTGATGGGCCCGGTTGTTTTTTAAAAAAGGCCACGCATCTGCGGCGTGGCAAATTGGCGGCAGTCTCTCCTATCGCCTCGCGTTTGTCAAGCGCCTCTCCGCCCCGAAATACCCGAATTTCCCCAACTCGAAACGGTTTACCTGGCGGCGGCGCCTGCCCGCGGAGGGGACGAAGCAGGAAAACAAGAAACTCAGGAAAACAGAAAGGGGGAGAGAGGCATCCGCCTTCGCCGAGGCTACGGCGGACAAGACGGCGGACAAGGAGGGCAGTGGTCAGGGGGCAGTGGGGGCGACCGCCAGCTACGGATTTTACGGATCCCGACCTCTTGCAGAGTCGGGACGGATGGGGGGAGTAGGGGTGTCTATGATTCAACCATTTCTCTGTGCCGCCTCTGCGGCCCTCTGTACTACTATCTGCCAACTCCATCTTTTTTGTGCCGTTTTACGAGGCTATATTGATAAGCCAGAAACCAGGCAGGACAGAACCTGCCCCTCCAGCCCTCCATTTCGAGGTTTTCCTGTGTTCCTGTGTTTCCCTTGTCCGCCGTAGCTTTAGCGAAGGTGGATGTTTCCCTGCTTGGCTGTCCCCTTGGGGTCTGATTCTTTTGTTGCGGCTCGCCGCACCGTGGTTCATCCCGGCTTTGGATCGAAGTCCGGCCAACCACCGACCACCGTCCTCCGCCCTCTTCCCATTCCCCAGGGCTGCGTCAAGAAAGCGGCTCATCGGGGACGATTCGCCCTACCCCACCCGCCCTTTCTCGGAAAGGGTAGGGCGAGGCATCCCTGCCGAGCCGGACTGTTCTGAAAACACCTTTATTGACGCCATTCCCCCCTGGATATTGGATATTGGACATTGAATATTGGATATTGAATCCCCCTGCCCCTTCCTGTTTTCCTGGGTTTCCTGTTTTCCTGCTTCGTCCCACCGTCCTCCGTCCTCCGTCATCTGTCCTCCGTCCTCCGTCCTCACCTCCTTCCTGTTTTCCTGGGTTTCCTGTTTTCCTGCTTCGTCCCCCCCCACCCACCAACCACCCACCACCCACCATCAAAACTCGAACCGCAGCGACACCATCGGCAGGGCCGCGGGGTCCGGCGCGGGCCGGGCCGCGCCGCGGACGTCCGACACGGCGGCATCCAGCCGCCGCGCGTTATGCCGGTGGGCGGCATCCACCCCCCCGTAGATGCTGCCCGAATACCACGTCAGCTCCCCGAACGTCACCACGGCGAACACGCCCCACAGGTCTTCCTCCGCCGCCTCGGCCATCCCCCAGATAAACAGGCCGTTGAGGATCAGCGACCGCGCCGCATTGGCGTATTCGCCCGAATAGACATAGCCCAGCCCCGGCACCAGCCCCAGCACGCCGCCGACCCACGGCTTCTTGCCGCGGCCCGCCGCATAGCGGTCCAGGGCCTCCCGCGCCGGCCCCGCCCCGCCGGGCGCCTGCTCCAGCGCCCGGCGCGCCGCCGCCGCGTCCCCTTCGCGCAGATGCGCCGCCGCCGCCCCCCGCGCCGCGAAATCCCGCATGGGGTCGCCGTCCGCCTGCAGGCGCAGGCTGTCGAAGTGAAACGCCGCCGCCGGAAAATCCCCGGCCTGCAGCGCGTTCTCCGCCCGACGCCACGCCACCGGCGCCCCCGCCGTCCCCGGCGCCGCATCCTCCGCCCGGTCCAGCATCCGGTCCGACCACTCCAGCCGCCCCGCCTGCGCGTATTCGTTCGCCGCCCACCAGTACCAGCCGCCCGCCGCCGCCGGGTCCGCCGCCGACAGCGCCAGCCGCCGGAACTCGATTGCCGCCGCCTCCCGCCGCCCCTCCCCCGACAGCGTCAGCGCCAGCCGCGCCGGCTCTTCCGCGGCGAGAGGAACAACCAGGCCGCTGAACATGACTGCGGAAACAAGGATCCAAAGGTAGGGCGCGCTGGCCCAGCGCGCCGGGCTGTTCAATCCCAAACCCGGCGGTCTGAGCCAGACCGCCCTACCCAACCGCCAACCCACATTCCCAAGGTAGGGCGCGCTGGCCCAGCGCGCCGGG
>JAHDSS010000427.1 GCA_018432565.1 Kiritimatiellia bacterium | reverse complement strand
CTGTCGGCCGTGGGCCTGGCCCGCAAGGGCGAGCTGGAGGCGCAGGAACGCGTGGACGACATCGCCCGCGAGCAGAGCGAAGCGGACGCGTTCGCCACCAAGACGGTGGCGGGCGGCGTGGGCCAGTCGGCCAGCAACAGCTACATCCGCCTGGAAGGCATGCCGAACGAGTCGCTGACGATCGGCGGCGAAGGCGGGATGGACGCGAATCTGATCAACGTGATCCAGCAGGACGGCCACTAACCCAACGGGAGAAGACGCATGAAAGCAGGATGGATGGTTTTGGCGGCGGCCGTGGCGGTCGCGCTGGCGGCGGGCTGCGCCGCGCCGAACACCGCGGGCTTCACCGTGGGGGTGGAGGCGGACGCGGAGGGCAACCTGCAGGACGTGCTGCAGGTGGACAACGCGAAGGTGGCGCGGCTGCTGACCGTCGAGGATCTCATCGTGGGCCAGACCCGCAACGGGCTGATGAAGGCCAACGTCAAGCTGACGTCGCGGATGAACAAGACCTACACGGCCCAGTCGAAGTTCGCCTGGTTCGACGAGGACGGCGTGGAGATCGATCCGGACGGCGATCCGTGGCGGCCGCTGGTGCTGCACGGCAAGGAGACGAAGACCATCCAGGGCGTGGCGCCCACGGCCGGCGCGGCGTCGTTCAAGCTGCGGATCCGCGCCGGGGAGCGTACGCGCTGGATCGTGGATTAGCGCAGACGGTGTGAAAAGGGAACCGGTGGAAACCTCAAGGGAAGCGCGGGCGGCCGGCCGCCCGGTGAAGGAGACGCATATGAAACGCATGGGAACCTGGGCGGCCCTGCTGGCCGCGGCGGCCCTGATGTCGGGCTGCATGAGCACGGTGGAATACGGAGACGCGACGTCATCGAAACCGGTCTCGACCGGCTTCGGCTCCTCGGACCTGCAGCAGATCGCCGCCAAGATGGTGGATTCGCTGCTGGGCGACGAGATGCTGATGCAGGACATCGGCGGCGACGGCCCGCCGCTGCTGATCGTGGACAAGGTCAAGAACAAGACGTCCCAGCACATTGACACGGAGTCGGTGACGGACAGCATCCGGACCAAGCTGATCCGGTCGCGCCAGTTCAGTTTCCAGGACCGGACGACGGAGGCGGCGCTGCAGGAAGAGCTGGCCTATCAGCAGACGGCGGCGCAGGATGCCGTGGCGATGGGCCAGCAGGACGCCCCGCGCTACATGCTGACGGCGAACCTGTCGGAGATCCGGCAGACCGCCGGCCGGGTCCGCGACGTGTACTACAAGTTCACGATGAACCTGCGGGATTTGAAGAGTGGCCGGCTGCTGTGGGCGGATGAACAGGAAATCCGCAAGGTGAAGACCCGCGCCATTATCGGAGGATGAAATGAAAGCGACAACCAGAAAGGCGACGATGAAAAAATTAGTGGCAGGACTTTGCCTGGCCGTCCTTGCGGCGGGCCCGGCGATGGCGCTGGACATGACCCCCTTCCAGATCGGCTTTGGCGGCGCGAACGCGCAGCTGTTTCCGCCCGAGACCATGGTCATGGGGCTGCGGTTGAACCTGGTGGCCAGCGAAAACCAGGACATGATGGGCCTGGACCTGGGCATCTGGAGCAAGTCCGTGAAGATGGACGCGCTGCAGGTCAACCTGGTCAACCTGGTCGAGGCGGATTTCGACGGGATCAACGTCGGGCTGTTCAACCAGATGGGCTCGGTGTCCGGTCTCCAGGCCGGGCTGTTCAACCATGTGCGCTATGACATCAACGGCGTGCAGGCCGGGGTATTCAACCGCGCGGACGACGTGAACGGTCTGCAGATCGGCCTGATCAACCGCACGGTATCGCTGCGGGGCATCCAGGTCGGCCTGGTGAACCTGCTGGAGGAAGGGCCGCTGACGTTCTTCCCGATCGTCAACGCCGCGTTTTGATTCGCCGGCCGACCCGCCGGAAGGAGCACCCCATGAAGCGCAGAGGATTTCGCTGGATGGCCGCGGCGTGCGCGGCCGCGGCTTGCTGGATGGCGCCGGGGGCGCCGGCCGAAGAGCCGGCGCCCGCCACGGACGCCCTGCGCCATGCGGTGTTCTGTCCGCCGTTCCAGGGCCCGGCCGAGCTGGCCGGGCCCTACCACGCCGCGCTGGTGGCCATGCTGCAGCAGGCGGAAGGCGTGGAGTACATGGAGGGGCTGCGGATGCGCATCCGGGCCCCGGATTTCTCGTATCGCATCCAGGGGGAAATCATGGAGGACGAGGACGGGCGTACGTTCGTGGCGGTGACGCTGACGGATGCGGCGCGCAAGGAGCAGATTGCCTCCTACGTGGCGCCGGCTTCGACAGACCCGGCCTCGCTGGCCGCGTGGGAGCAGACCCTGGAACGGGATATCCAGCGGCGGGCGTCCAAGCTGCCGTTCGAATGCCGCATCCGCCGTCAGATGGGGCAGAATTCCTGCACGCTGGACCGGGGCCTGGGCTCGGGCCTGCAGCCGGGCATGGTGCTGCACGTGGCCCTGGACGAAGAACCGCTGATTTCGCCCGTGACGGGCGAGGTGATCGGCCGGGACTCGCCGCGGGCCGTGGGGCAGATCCAGGTCTTCCGCGTGATGGAGCGCGCGGCCTACGCCCGGCCGTTGCCGGGGGTTCAGCTGCCCCGCTCCGGCAAACTCTACGCGCGGACGTTCTGATTTTCGTGCTTTGCATTCCCGGCGTTCCGCTGGGAACTGATTCACCCACGGCGCAAGGCCGTGGGGGTCTGAAGCTGATTTACCCACGGCGCCCGATTTCGCCAAGGCTTCCTCCTTCGCCAAGGCTATGGCGGACAAGCCGTCGGGCAAGCAAGGCCGTGGGGGTCTGGAACTGATTTACCTACGGCGCAAGTCCGCGGGACGCCGGGGAGCCGCGCGGGTCAGGCTTCGGCTTCGATGCGCAGGTGTTCCATGATGAACTGCCGGCGTTCGGGAGTGTTGCGGCCCATGTAGAAGCGCAGCAAGGTGGGGATTTTGTGCTCGAACGCCACCACGACGGGGGTCAGGCGCATCTGGGGGCCGATGAAGTGCTTGAATTCGCCGGGGGAGATTTCGCCGAGACCCTTGAAGCGGGTGACTTCGGGCCCGCGCAGGGCGGCGGTGGCCGCGTCGCGTTCGGCCTCGGAGTAGCAGTAGCGCGTTTCCTTTTTGTTGCGGACGCGAAACAGCGGCGTTTCGAGGATATAGAGGTGTCCGGCGAGCACCAGGGGTTCAAAAAAGCGAAGGAAAAAGGTCAGCAGGAGGTTGCGGATGTGCAGGCCGTCCACGTCGGCGTCTGTGGCCATGATGATTTTCTGGAAGCGCAGGCCGGCGAGGGATTCCTCGATGTTGAGGGCCCGCATGAG
>JAHDSS010000111.1 GCA_018432565.1 Kiritimatiellia bacterium | reverse complement strand
TTGACGACCCACGATCCGGCCGAGGGAACCACAACCAATTTCATCCTGACCGTCACCAATCACGCCGCACTGACCTGGCTCTGGACCACGAACTTCTGGCTCGAGACCGAAGCCGCCCCCCATGGGTCTGTCCAGCCCGACAGTTCCTGGCAGCCCGCCCGCGAACCGGCGCTGCTCACCGCCACCCCCGACCGCTACTATCATTTTCTCCACTGGACCAACAGCGCCTCCGGCACCAACAATCCGTTTGCCTTGATCATGGATATGCCCAAATCCGCCCGCGCCGTCTTCGCCGAAAACCTCGCCATCCACGACACCCCCGAATGGTGGCTGGCCGAACACGGCTGGACCAACGACTTCGACGCCGCGGCCCTGGCCGACGACGAACCCGACGGCTTCCCCACCTGGCAGGAATACGTCGCCGACACCGATCCCACCAACGCCCTCTCCTATCCCCGCATCACCTGGATCGAAGCGGAAGGAACCAACCCGCCGCGGATTCTCTGGCCCGCCTCCTCCAACCGGGTCTATCAAATTCACTGGGCCGACGGCGACCCGACCGCGCCCTGGTCCACCCAGCAGCTGTTCCTCGGCGCCGCCGAATGGACCGATACCAACGCCCCCCCCCCCATCCGCCTCTACCGCATCGCCCCCCTCCGCCCCTGACCCGCCCACCCCTTCGCGCTTTTCCTCCTCGTTTCGTCCCGTTCGCACCTTGTGCGGCTCATCCGCCGGGCCGGCCCGGAATTCCGAATTGCGGGAGGCCTTGGGCATTGGTATCGTTCGCCCCATGAAACAGCTCACCATCCTCGGCTCCGGGCCCGCCGGCCTCACCGCCGCCATCTACGCCGCCCGTGCCGGCCTTGCCCCCCTCGTTCTCGACGGCCCGGCCCCCGGCGGCCCCCTCATCACCACCCCCCTGATCGAAAACTATCCCGGCTTTCCCGACGGCATTCCCGGCTTTGAACTCATGGAAATCATGCGCAAGCAGGCCGAACGCTTCGGCGCCCGCTTCCAAAGCGCTTCCGTGGTCAAATTCATTCCCGCCGAGCCCTGCGGCGGCGACCTGGAACTGTCGGACGGCAGCACCCATCATGCCGACGTGATCATCATCGCCACCGGCGCCGGCCACCGCCGTCTGGACCTGCCCGGCGAAAACGAACTCTCCGGCCACGGCCTCTCCTACTGCGCCACCTGCGACGGCGCCTTCCATCGCGGACAGCACATCGCGGTCGTCGGCGGCGGCGACACCGCCATGGAAGAAGCCCTCTTCCTGACCCGATTCGCCTCCAGCGTCACCGTCATCCACCGCCGCGACGCCTTCCGCGCTTCCAAAATCATGGCCCACCGCGTCCTCTCCAGCCCCAAGATCAACGTCCGCTGGAACACCATCGTCACCGGCCTGATCGACCCCGCCCAGGGGCATCTGACCGCCCTGAAGCTGCAGGATACCGTCACCGGCGCCGACAGCATGCTCGAAGTCGGCGCGCTCTTTGTCGCCATCGGCCTCGTGCCCGCCACCGGCCCCTTCGAAGACGTGCTGGAGTGCGACGCCAACGGCTACCTGGTCGCCGAAGCCCCCCCCCGCACCCGCCTCCCCGGCGTCTTCGTCGCCGGCGATGTCTCCGACTCCCGCTACCGCCAGGCTGTCACCGCCGCCGGCGCCGGCTGCCGCGCCGCCATCGAGGCCATGCACTTCCTGGAATCCCTCGGCGAATGAGCGCCGCCCGCTACTCCCTCACCCCCCGCCAGCGCCAGATCTATCTGCGCCTCCTCGCCCGCACCCGCCGCTACCCCCTCCGCCTCACCCTGGCCGTCCTCTTCGGCATGATGTTCGGCGGCTCCGTCTTCGGCATCCTCGGCACCGCCCGCAGCAGCCTCGTCCAGATCTTCGGCGGCTCCGAAACCCGCCTCAACGAAGCCGCCTCCCAGTGGGTCGCCCGGTGGTACGAAGGCGGCATGGCCCATGACGGCCTCCTGACCGTCCTCCTCCTCGCCGGTCTCCTCCTGCTGGTCGTCCTCCGCGGCGTCGGCTTCTTCCTCAGCAAGTACCTCATCGAATGGATCGCCCAGCACGTCATCATGCGCCTGCGCAACGAAGTCTTCGGCAAGATCCTGCGCCTGCCCCTGCTCTACTTCACCAGCTCGCGCACCGGCGAACTCATGTCCCGCACCCTCAACGACACCTACATGATCGAACGCGGCATCACCGAAGTCATCTGCGACCTCGTCCAGCAGCCCTTCGTCCTGATCGCCGCCGCCGCCTCCCTGCTGCTCACCGACTGGCGCCTCGCCCTGATCGGCCTCGCCGTCTTCCCCGTCTGCATCCTGCCCATCGCCATCGCCGGCCGCCGCGTCCGCCGCCACGCCAAGGTCGGCCAGGAACGCATCGCCGACCTCTCCAGCATCCAGCAGGAAGCCATCCAGGGCGCCGCCATCGTCAAGGCCTACGGCAACGAGGACCGCGAACAGGAACGCTTCGAAAAACACAACGCCGACTTCTTCCGCCGCCAGATCAAGATCGTCGCCTCCAAGGCCGCCATCAACCCCCTCATGGAGGTCTTCTCCGTCGTCGCCGCCATCGCCATCTTCCTCTACGCCCGCACCACCGGCCTCGACCTCCCCAGCCTCGCCGTCTTCCTGTTCTCCATGGTCGTCATGTACGACCCCGTCAAGAAGCTCTCCCGCGTCCACCTCACCATCCAGCAAAGCACCGCCGCCGCCGAACGCATCTACTTCATCCTCGATACCGAAGACACCGTCGCCGACCACCCCGGCGCCCAACCCCTCGCCGGCCCCATCACCGAAATCCGCTACGACGATGTCGGCTTCACGTATTCCCCCGGCGGCGTCCCCGTCCTAGACGGCATCCGCCTCACCGCCCGCTCCGGCGAACTCATCGCCCTCGTCGGCAGCTCCGGCAGCGGCAAAACCACCCTCGTCAACCTCCTGCCCCGCTTCTTCGACCCCGTCAGCGGCCACGTCCGCATCAACGGCCGCGACCTGCGCGACTTCACCCTCGTCAGCCTCCGCCGCCATATCGGCCTCGTCACCCAGGAAACCATCCTCTTCAACGACACCGTCTTCCACAACATCGCCTACGGCGAACCCAACGCCACCCGCGAACAGGTCGAGGCCGCCGCCAGAAAGGCCCACGCCCACGACTTCATCCTCGCCATGCCCAAC
>JAHDSS010000331.1 GCA_018432565.1 Kiritimatiellia bacterium | reverse complement strand
TCCTGCAGCATGATTTCCGAGGCCAGTTTGGTGGCGCCGTACAGCGAGCGGATGCCATCCATGGGAAAATCCAGGCCGATGCCGCCGGGGCCGAATCCCGGGGATTCCCCGGCAGGCGCAAAGCGGGTGGGCGTTTCGCGGTATTCCTGGCCGTTCAGGCGGTCGTAGGGATAGACGCGGGAGGTGGAGAGGAAGAGGACGGGGATGCCGTTGCGCCGGGCATATTCAAAGCAGTGCAGGGAGCCGACGAGATTGTTCTGCACGACAAACGAGGCGTCATCGCCGTGGATTCCGGCCAGCACCGAGGGTTCGGCGCTGCATTCGATCATCAGGTCGAACGGCCCGGACAGACCGTCGAGATCGGCGGGATGGCGGATATCCCCCCGGACGAATCCGGCCCCGGCTTCCTGGATGCGCTGGCGCAGGATATCGGAGCCCCGCCGCGACAGGTTGTCGAAGGCGACGACGCGGTCGCCGCGCCGAAGAAAGGCCATGGCGAGGTTGGAGCCGATAAAGCCGCAGCCGCCGGTGATCAGGATCGTCGACATGATGCGTCATGGTGTGGGACGCCGCCGCGGTTGGCAAGCGAGAAGAACAGGCGAAACCGGGCAGATGGCGGAAGATTGGCAGGCGGGGCGAAGGCGGGTAGTATGGGGGGTGTGAAAGGCGCATGGACAGTCCGGGTAGCGTGGATGGCGGCCTTGCTGGCGGCGGGGAGGGGCGCGCCGGCCCAGGAGGAGGGCGGGGAGTCGTCCGGGCCGCGCCTGTTGTCGCTGCAGGCCTCCAGTGTGATGGGGGGGCTGGAGCAGGTGAACGTCGACATGCCCCTGATGGCGCGTTTGCCGGATTTCCGGCTGAAAATGATGCAGCCGGACGCAATGAGCCTGTCGCCGGAGGCCCTGGAACCGAAACTGCGGGGGGTGGAGCTGCAATTGCCCCGGTCGGGCCTCTGGGTCGGCTACGACTGGTCGGAAGAGGGCGAGACGCCCCGGGCGACGTTTTCCATTCAGCGCGAATTCTAAGCCGATGGCCGGACTCGCGGCGGACCCGTTCGGCATCGAGAGGTCAGCCGGCCGCCAGGTGTTCGCGGGTTTCCTGCTGCAGGCGCTTCAGTTTGCCGCGGACGGCGAGTTTCTTGACGTGGCTGAAGCGGTCAATGAACAGGTCGCCGGCGAGGTGATCCATTTCGTGCTGGGCGGCGCGGGCGAAAAATCCCTGCAGCGTCGTGGTGCGGGGCTGTCCGTCCAGGCCCAGGTGTTCGATCGTGACGGACCAGGACCGTTCGACGCTGCCGGTGATGCCGGGGAAGCTGAGGCAGCCTTCCTCGAGGCTGCAGGTATCGTCCGACGCCTCGACGATCCGGGGATTGACGAGCGACAGGCGCAACGGCACGTCGGGATTGAGGCGGGGGCCGGTTTCCTCTTCGCGGTCATAGGATTCGGGCAGTTCAATCACGCAGACGGACTCCGTGCGGCCTACCTGCTGGGCCGCGAGACCGACGCCCTGGTTGGCTTTCATCGTGGCGAACATGTCTTCGATCAGGGCCAGAATGTCCGGGGTGATGGCGTCCACGGGGCGGGAGGATTCCCGCAGGACCGGATCGCCATACGTATGGATGGAAAGCAATGAACTCATAACGGGGGAGACCATACGCCGCGAGGGAGGCCTTCGCAACCCCAAGCCGCAACCCCAACACGCCAACCCCAACACGCAGGGGGGGCGCATTTGCGATTAGGTGCATCCCAATTCGGAATTAGGCGGGTGACTGTCATCCCGAGCGGAGTCGAGGGATCTCGGCTTGGTCCCGAAGGCCGGCCTTGGGGATGGGGCCGAGATCCCGCGGTGGCAGGACAAGTTATTTCGACTCCGGCGCTACGCGCCTTCGTTCAATATGACGGGGGTGTGCACCTAATCGCAGATGCGCCCAGGTCCGGGACAGGGCGGGGGGCGGCGCTTGTCGGAGAGCCTTCGCTCCGGGCCGTCGGGTCCGTTCTGACTAAGCGGTTCTGTCTTGCCGATGCGGGGCGGGCCGCTAGAATGCCGGCCATGGAAATCGCGTGGAAACGGCGCCGGTCGCATGCCTGGATGGCGGCCCTCTGGGTGGCTCTGATTGCCCTGCTGGCGGGCGCCGGGCTTTTCGCGCTGCGTCACTGGCACAACCGGGCCATTCATGAGATGGCGGCCCAGGCGGTGGCCGAACGCGGACAGTGGCTGGCGATGAACCTGGCGCTGCGGGCGGCGTCTTCCGCTGCGCGTGATGACGGGGGCGGGTCCTGGCAGGATTTTTCCGAGCTGCTTCGCTCGCTGCGCGAAGTCGAAGGGGACCTGGAGTACGTATCGGTCCGGCGCGAGGGCGTCACGTTGTTCCAGGAGCATATGGACGGGACGGAGGGATTGGCCGACGCGTCGGATTGGTCGTTCACGGAACCGGTGCAGATCGGGCGGCAGAATTTGTCGGCGGATAACGGGCGGATTCCCGTCGTGACGTTTACGGTGGCCATGACGCATCCGCAGCGGGAGCCGGTCGAACTGGAACTGGGGCTGCGCCGGCGCGCGGTGGAGCGGGAGGAGTGGGCGGCCGCCAATGCGGTGGAGTCCATGTACCGGCTGAGCCTGGCGGCGATGGGGGGTTGCTTCGGCATCTGCCTGGTGCTGGTGGCGGGCATGGTGCACCGCGAAGAGCGGCGGGAACAGGCCCGCCGCCGGGAGGAGCACCTGGCGTTTTCGGGCATGCTGGCCAACGGTATCGTTCATGATTTCCGCAATCCCATGTCCAGCCTGCGGCTGGATGCCCAGATGCTGGCCAAGGAGGCGGATCGGAGCGAAGGGGCCCGTCCGGAGCGCATGGGGGAGCTGGCGGGACGGATGAAGCACACCCTCGACCGGATGGACAAGGTGTTCCAGGAATTCCTGTTGCTGGCGCGGCCGGGCGAGTCGCCGGCCGAACGGCTGGATCTGGCGGCCTGCGCCCGCGAGTGCATCGAGATGCTGGCGCCCCGCTTCGAAGCGGCCGGTGTCACGCCGGTCGTGCAGGCGGAATCCGGCGAGTTGATCGTCCGGGCGTCCGCGCCGGCGGTGAAGCGTGCGCTGATGAATGTGCTGCTGAACGCCCTGCAGCACGCGGGGACGGGCGGGCAGGTGCGCGTGGAGGGATCGCGGGCCGCCGGCCGCGTTCGACTGGATATATGCGACACCGGGCCGGGCATTCCGCCCGGCAGCCGGGAACGGATTTTCGAGATGTTTTTCACCACCCGGCCGCAGGGCACGGGGCTGGGGTTGTTTCTGGCCCGTACCGCGGTGGAAAACAACGGCGGCGTTCTCGGGGTGGCCGATGCCGGCGGCCCGGGCGCCCGGCTGCGGATGGAGTTTCCGCCGGCGGAGAAGGAGTGGGCATGAAACCGCGCATCCTGATCGTGGAAGACGATGCCGATCATGGGTCCTCGCTGGTCGAGGCGATCCGGGGCATGGACTACGACGTGGAATGGGCGCCGGGCGGCCGCGAAGGCCTGGCGGCCTTCCGCGACCGCGGGGCGGATGTCGTGTTGTCGGACCTGGTGATGCCGGATCTCGACGGCATCGAGGTGATGCGTCGCATCCGGGAGATGGACGGGGGGCGCGCCCCGGTGATCCTGATGACGGCCTACGGGTCGGTGGACTCGAGCGTGCGGGCGATGAAGGAAGGCGCCTACGACTATCTGCAGAAGCCGCTGGACCTGGATGATCTGCAGGCCAAGCTGGGCCGGGCGCTGGAGGCGGCCCGCCTGCGCCGGCAGGTGGAGCGGCTCAGTGCCGAAGTGCGCGGTCAGTGGAGCGCCCGGACCTGGGTGGCCGAATCCCCGGCCATGCGCGAGGTGGTGCGCCAGACCGTCGCGCTGGCCCAGACCGCCGCGACGGTGCTGATCCGCGGCGAAAGCGGCACGGGCAAGGAGCTGGTGGCGCGCGCGCTGCATGCGGACGGCCCCCGGGCGGACGGCCCGTTCGTCGCAGTGAACTGCGCGGCCTTTGCCGAAACGCTGCTCGAAAGCGAACTGTTCGGCCACGAAAAGGGAGCCTTCACCGGGGCGGTGTCGCGCCGGGCGGGGGCGTTCGAGCGGGCGCAGGGCGGCACGCTGTTTCTCGACGAAATCGGCGATGCGCCGCCGTCGGTGCAGGTCAAGCTGCTGCGGGTGCTGGAAGACCGCTCGATCATGCGGGTGGGCGGTCAGGAGAGCTTCCGGGTGGACGTGCGGCTGGTGTCGGCGACCAAC
>JAHDSS010000195.1 GCA_018432565.1 Kiritimatiellia bacterium | reverse complement strand
TGGGGCGTGCGCTTCGAGCGCAAGCCGCGGCATCCGCGCGAATCCGACGCGGAATACGACCTGGGCCGCGAAGGCGGCCACTCCACCCGCCGCATCCTCCACAGCGGCGACTTCACCGGCGCCGAAATCATCCGCGTCATGGCCTGCCGCGTCCGCCGCCAGCCCGGCGTCCAGGTGCTCGAGCACCACATGGCCATTGACCTCATCACCTCCGGCTGGCTGAAAATCCCCGGTGAAAACGCCTGCATCGGCTCGTATTTTCTCGACCGCGCCACCGGCGAAATCCTCGCCGTGCGTGCCCCTCACACGGTCCTGGCCACCGGCGGCGCCGGCAAGACCTACCTCTACACCAGCAACCCCGACATCGCCACGGGCGACGGCATCGCCATGGCCTGGCGCGCCGGGATGGAAATCCGCAACATGGAATTCGTCCAGTTCCATCCCACCTGCCTCTACCACCCCGAAGCCAAATCCTTCCTGATCAGCGAAGCCGTCCGCGGCGAGGGCGCCCGCCTCCTGAACGGCGCGGGCAAGCCCTTCATGAAACGCTACGACCCCCGCGCCGAACTCGCCCCGCGCGACATCGTCGCCCGCGCCATCGACCACGAAATGAAGACCCGCGGCGACGAGTGCGTCTATCTCGACATCACGCACAAGGGCGCCGCCTTCCTCCGGCGGCGCTTTCCCAACATCTACGCCACCTGCCGGACCTACGGCTTCGACATGGCCCGCCAGCCCATCCCCGTCGTCCCCGCCGAGCACTACTTCTGCGGAGGCATCGCCGCCGACACCCGCGGACGCACCGCCATGGCCGGGCTCCACGCCGCCGGCGAAGTCGCCTGCACCGGCCTGCACGGCGCCAACCGCCTCGCCAGCAATTCGCTGCTCGAAGCCCTCGTCTGCGGCCATGCCGCCGCCCGCGACATTCTCGAGACCCCCCGGCCGCGCAAGCGCAAGCCCCGGATCCCCGCCTGGACCACCGGCCATGCCGTGCCCTCTGACGAAGCGGTCGTCGTCGCCCACAACTGGGACGAAGTCCGCACCGTCATGTGGGACTACGTCGGCATCGTGCGCACCAACCGGCGCCTCGCCCGCGCCCTGCGGCGCATCAATACCCTGCGCCGCGAAATCCGCGCCTATTACCGCGACTATCTGGTTACCTCCGACCTGCTGGAGCTGCGCAACATCGCCGCGGTGGCCGAGCTGGTCGTCCGTTCGGCCATGCTGCGCCGCGAAAGCCGCGGCCTGCACTACACCCTCGACTATCCCGAACCGGCCCCCGGCATGTGCCGCGATACCATCATCCACGATCTGCCCGGCGGCGGCGCCATCTGACGGAGCCGCCATGCTTCTGGCCCTTCAGCTGGTCCGCGGCTTCCTCGTCGGCGTCGCGGGCCTCCTGCCGGGGCTCTGCGGCAGCACCCTGCTCGTGCTGTTCGGCCTCTACCGCCCCCTGACCGTCGCCCTCGCCCGCCCCTTCACCGATGTCCGCGGAAACCTGCGCCGCTTCGGCCCGTTCTTTCTGGCGGCGGGCCTCGGCGTACTGGCCGGCAGCCGCCTGCTGGCCACCCTGTTTGCCCGCCACGAAGTGCCCACCCTCTATCTGTTCATGGGCTTCATGCTGGGAGTGCTGCCGGACCTGTTCCAGCATGCCCGCCGCGCCGGCCGCCATCCCGCCGGCTGGCTGGCCTTTGCCGCAATGTTCGGCCTGTGCCTGGGCCTGGCCGCCCTGCAGGACCGCCTGATCCCCCGCGACACCCCCTTGCAAGGCCACTGGGGCATCTGGCTGGCCGCCGGAGCCGGCATCGGCATCGGCGCCATCGTCCCCGGCGCCAGCGTCGCCTTTCTGCTCATCTATTTCGGCGTCTATTCCCCTCTGCTCGACGGCGTGGCCGGCCTGGATCCGCGCATCCTGCTCCCCGTCGGCCTCGGCGCCGCCGCCGCCATCCTGCTCTTCGCCCGCGCCGCCCACTGGCTGTTCCAAACCGCCGAAGGCCCCGCCACCCGCGGCGTCCTCGGCCTCGTCGCCGGCTCCCTCTGGCTGGTCTTTCCCGGCTGGCCCGGCGGACGCCAGGGGCTTCTCTGCCTGCTGCTGCTGGCCCTCGGCTTCGCCCTCTCCGCCTTCCTGAACCGCCTCGGCCCCAAACCCGTTCCGGGATGAGCCCCGTATGAACCCCATCCGAAAATTCGCCTTCCCTTCCCGGCGCTTAAACGACAAGATTTGAGGAAAAGAGGCAGACCCATGGCGAATTTCAAATCCAGGAAAGTGGTGATTGTCGGGGCGGGAGCCGTCGGCTCCGGCTTCGCCTTCGCCCTGGCCCAGTCGGGCATCGCGGAGGAAATCACCCTGCTGGACGTCAATACCGACCTGGCCAAGGGCCAGGCGCTGGATTTGGCCCACGGCGCGCCGTTCTACCGCCCCGTCAGCATCCAGGCCGGCTCCGCCCCGGACGCCTACCGCAACGCGGCCATCGTCGTGGTCACCGCCGGCAAGGCCCAGGCCGGCCCCGGTCAGAGCCGCCTCGACCTCCTCCAAATCAACGCCAAAATCGTCACCTCCATCGTCTCGGACATCCAGTCCGTCAATCCCGATGCCATTGTGCTGGTCGCCACCAATCCGGTGGACGTGCTGACGCATGTGGCCCGCCTGCGCACGGACTGGCCGCGGGGACGCATCCTCGGCTCCGGCACCGTGCTGGATTCCGCCCGCTTCCGCTGGCTCCTCGCCGAACACTGCGGCATCTCCCCCCAGAACATTCACGCCTCCATCCTCGGCGAACACGGCGACAGCGAATTCGCCGCCTGGAGCCTCGTCCATGTCGGCGGCCTGCAAATGGACGACTACTGCTCGGTCTGCGGCAAATGCGATTTTGTCCGCCGCCGCCCCCAGATTCTCGAACAGGTCCGCCGCTCCGCCTATCACATCATCGGCTACAAAGGCTCCACCAGCTTCGGCGTGGCCATGGCCATGACCCAGATCGTCCGCGCCATCCTCCGCAACGAACGCCGCGTCATGACCGTCTCCGCCCCCCTCGAAGGCGAATACGGGCTGCGCGACGTCACCCTGGGCGTCCCCTGCGTCCTCGGCGCCAACGGCATCGAGGAGGTCATCCAGGCCCGCCTCACGCCCGACGAAATGCAGCAGCTCGCCCATTCCGCAAGCGTTCTCCAGGACAGCCTCGCCCAGCTCCAATGAATCCGCCCCGCAGCGCACTCTCTCCCCGGCCGGCGCGGGCCGGCATCAGGGGACGAACGCTCCGGACGGCCGGCTTCGCCGCGCTCGCCGCGGCCTGCCTCCCGCCGGCCGCCCCCCGCGCCGCCCCCCCGCCGCCCGTCCGGGAAATCACCGTCGTCAGCGACGACAACTATCCCCCCTATATCTTCCGCGACGCCGACGGCGTGCTGCGCGGCATCCTGCCCGATCAGTGGAAGCTCTGGGAGGCCAGGACCGGCGTCCGCGTCCGCCTCCAGGCCATGGACTGGGCCGAAGCCCAGCGCGTGATGCGCGAAAAACGCGCCGATGTCATTGACACCATCTTCCGCACTCCCGAGCGCGAGCAGCTCTACGACTTCACCCCGCCGTATGCCGAGATCCGCGTGCCGGTCTTCTCCCATCGCTCGCTGGGGGGCATCGCCGACCCGTCCTCGCTGCGCGGCTTCACCATCGGCGTCAAGGCCGGCGATTCCGTCCTCGGCATCCTGGCCGAACACGGCATCGACAGCCTGCGCGAATACCCCAGCTACGAGGCCATTGTCCAGGCCGCCCGCGAGAATGAACTCCGCGTCTTCTCCGTGGACGAGCCCGCCGCCGTGTACTACCTCTACAAATCCGGCATCGAAGATCAGTTCCGCACCTCGTTCGTCCTCTACACCGGCGAATTCCACCGCGCCGTCCACAAAGGCTCTCCCGACCTGCTGGCCCTGGTTCAGCACGGCTTCAGCCGGATCTCCCCCCGCGAGTACCGGGCCATCGAGGACAAATGGATGGGCACGCCCGTCTCCTGGAAAACCGTGTTCCGGCGGTTTGCCGTCCTCCTGCTCGCCGCCGGCGCCGTCTTCCTGGTTCTCGCCGGCGGCAACCTCGTCCTGGGCTCGCTGGTCCGCCGCCGCACCGCCGAACTCAACCGCCGCCTGGCCGAACTGCGCGCCGCCCAGGCCGACCTGCAGGAGTCCCGCGAGTATCTCGCCACCATTTTCGACTCCATCAACGACGCCCTGTTCATCCACGACGCCGGCACGTTCCGCGTGCTCGATGTCAACCGGCGCATGCTGGACATGTACGGCTATCCCTCCCGCGAAGAGGCCATCGCCGCCTTCAACGCCATGTCCGGCGGCAAACCGCCGTTTTCCATGGAAGACGCCTTCCACTGGATGACCAAAGCCCGCGACGATGGCCCGCAGGTCTTTGAGTGGCGCTCCCTCCATCGCGACGGCCATCCCTTCTGGGTCGAAATCAGCATCCGCCGCCAATCCATCGGCTCCGCCGACCGCCTCATCGTCACGGCCCGCGACATCTCCGAACGCAAACAGGCCGAGGAAGACCGCCGGCGGGTGGAACAGCGCATCCAGGAAGCCCAGCGCCTGGAGAGCCTCGGCCTGCTCGCCGGCGGCATCGCCCACGACTTCAATAACATCCTCACCTCCATCCTCGGCAACATCGATCTGGCCATGCAGGATGTGCCCCGCGATTCCACCGCCCGCGCCGACCTCGCCACCGCCGTCTCCGCCACCCGCCGCGCCGCCGACCTCGCCCAGCAGATGCTGGCCTATTCCGGCAAGGGCCACTTCGCCGTCGAAGCGCTGGACGTGGCCGACGAAATCCAGACCACCACCCAGATGCTCCGCTCCAGCCTCCCCCGCAACGCCGAACTGCAAATCCACCTGCCCGATTCCCTCCCGGCCATCCAGGCCGATGCCTCCCAGTTCCGCCAGGTCCTCATGAACCTCGTTCTGAATGCCGCCGAAGCCCTCGAAAAACAGCCCGGCATCGTCCGGATCTCCACCGGCACCGCCGACAGCGCCTCCCTCGATCCGGCCCGCCTCCGCCCCGCCGGCTCCCTCGCCCCGGGCCCCTGCGTCTTCCTCGAGATAACCGATACCGGCGCCGGCATCCGCCCGGAATTCCTCGATAAAATCTTCGAACCGTTTTTCAGCACCAAGTTCACCGGCCGCGGCCTGGGCCTCGCCGCTGTCCTGGGCATCATGCGCGGCCACCACGGCGCGCTGCAAGTGGACAGCCGCCCCGGACAGGGCACCACCTTCCGCGTCTATTTCCCCGTCAGTGACGGACCCCTCGAGGAGGCAAAGGCCCCTCCCGCGTCCGTTCTCCGGGACCGGCGGCCACGCGCCGGCCTCCTGCTGCTGGTGGACGACGAAGCCAACCTGCGCGAAACCGCCAGCAAGCTCTTCGCCCGCCTGGGCTACCAGGTGCTCTGCGCCTCCAGCGGCCCCCAGGCCGTACAGCTGCTCCGCGCCCGCGCCGGCCAGGTCCAAGGCGTGGTGCTCGATCTCGCCATGCCGGAAATGGATGGCGTGGAAACCCTCGCCGAGCTGCGCCGCATCCGCCCCGACCTCCCCGTCGCCATCTCCAGCGGCTATGCCGAAATCGACGTCATCCAGCGCTTCAAGGATCTCCACCCCGATGGCTTCATCCAGAAACCCTACACCCTGGAAAGCCTCCGCGAAGTCATTGACCGCATTTGGCCCGTCTGAGTAGCCCGCCGGACTCCCGCCTTGCCCCTTCCTCAACCTTCCGCTAGTCTTCCCCCATGAGTTCCCCCTCCCATCTGGACAAGGCTCAGGCGGTCTTCGACATCGAGATCGCCGCCCTCCAACGCACCC
>JAHDSS010000089.1 GCA_018432565.1 Kiritimatiellia bacterium | reverse complement strand
GTCTTGTCCCGGCGCCCCTGCGATTCCGAGGCCTTCGCCACCTGGTCGTAGCTGATGTAGTTCGCCAGCCCCTTCAGGCTCTGAATGTAGGTGATCGCCGCCGTCAGCGACGTCTTCCCGTGGTCCACGTGGCCGATCGTGCCGACGTTCACGTGGGGCTTGGTGCGTTCGAATTTGTCCTTGGCCATGGAGTCGTCTCCCTGTTGTTTGCTTTTTTAAACTCTCGCACCGTCGCCGGCGCCGCTTCCTCTTTCCAACATCGCCCTGCGCATCTGGAGCCTGCGAGCGGGATTGAACCGCTGACCTCGTCCTTACCAAGGACGTGCTCTGCCAACTGAGCTACACAGGCACGCTCGCGCGCTCCTCCCGCCGCCCGGCTGGACAAACGGGCACAAGACGCACCACTCCCGCTCCTTTAGGGTTCCCGTAGAGGCTCGGAAAGCGCTAAATCTTGTGTCAGACGCTATGTTTTTCCATCCGATCCCGCTTACCGGCAGTCCCGAATGTCGCCGCGCATCTTACGGATTCCCTTTTCCCTGTCAACTGTTTTTCCGATTTATTTCATTTTTTTCTGTCATTGGCCCTCGTAGCGCGGGGCTCCCGTCCCGCGCGACTCCCAGGGCGTTTTTCAACTATTCATAGCCGCGCCCAGCGGGCGCAGCTACAGCAAGGCGGATCGGTTGTAGCTGCGCCCGTTGGGCGCGGGGCTCAGGCGGATCGGTTGTAGCTGCGCCCGTTGGGCGCGGGGCTCAGGCGGATCGGTTGTAGCTGCGCCCGTTGGGCGCGGAACTGTTGATTCAATTCCCGGCTCCATCGGGAACGGCTACACGAAAATGTAAGACGCTCTAGCCGCCGCACTCCAAATCAAGTCGGTGAATCGCAGATGCCCCCCTCTGCGCCCCTCTGTGGTTTCATTCGCCTCTCGGACCCTCCTCCTGTCCTCTGTCCTCTGTCCTCTGTCTTCTGTCCTCTGTATTCTTTTCTCCGCTTTTCCCTCTTCCCTTCCTGATCCTTTGCATTACACTTTGGTTAGAGAGCAACCCATGAACAGTGATGCCAGCCCGGACGGTTCGACGGATCCCTGACCCCCGCCAAGCCGTGATGCTTCGCCCGATGTCACCTTGCGCGGCGGCCGCAAGGCCTTCCTGGCCTTTGAAATCAACCCCGATCGCCTGCCCACCGAAACCATCGGCCGCCACGGCCGTTCGCTCCGCATCGGCTCTCTCGGCAACCTCGAGGAAAACGCGCCGGATCCCGTTCCCCGGTATGAATGGATCGAGCAGATCGGCACCGGCGGCATGGGCATCGTCGGCCGGGCCGAGGACCGGGCTCTCCAGCGCGAAGTCGCCATCAAACTCTGCAAACTCGACGGGACGCCGGGCACAAGCCAGACCCTGGCCGCCGCGGGTGAATTCACCCATGAAGCCTTCATGACCGCCCACCTCGACCATCCCGGCGTGGTGCCCATCTACGCCCTCGCCCGGGATCCCGACGGCCGCCCGTTCTTCGCCATGAAGAAGGTCGAAGGCATCCCCTGGAGCCACCTGCTCCATCCCGACTCCGCCCCGGAGGCTTCCCGGGCGGCGGCGGAAGAGCGCGCCCGGCGCATGGACTGGAAAGACCACCTCGCCATTCTGCTCAAGGTCTGCGACACCGTCGCCTACGCCCACAGCAAGGCGATCCTCCACCGCGACCTCAAGCCCGAAAACATCATGATCGGCGAATTCGGCGAAGCCTACGTCATGGACTGGGGCCTCGCCCTCTACTTCGACGACCGCAACGAATACCGGCGCCACCCCGACCTCACCCCCCAGCTGGCCGGCACGCCCGCCTATATCGCCCCCGAAATGGTCCGCGGCCGACTCGCGGATCTCGGCCCCGCCGCCGACATCTATCTGCTCGGCGGCATCCTCCACGAGCTGCTGACCGGCCGGCCGCCCCGCCAGGGCCGCGACGTCATGGACGTCCTGCGCCAGGCCGCCCGCGGCGACGTCCCTCCCCTCATCCCTCAGGACCTCCTCCCCGGCTGGCCCCCGACCCTCCTCCCCGTGGCCGCGAAAGCCCTCTGCCCCGATCCCGCCGGCCGCTACGCCGCCGTGCGCGATTTCCAGCGCGATCTTTCCGACTGCCTGACCCACGCCGAATCCATTGCCGTGACCCGCCGCGCCCGCCAGGCTCTCGAGCGCCTCCAGGCGGAAGGAATCCTGGCCGATGACATTCCGTCCCCGTCCGGCCTCGTCCCCGACCTCTCCAGGGACGACGCCTCCCTCGCCTACGGACGCCTCTCCGAATGCATTGGCGGCTTCCGCCAGGCTCTCGCGCTCTGGCCGGACAACCACGACGCCCGGCAGGGACTCGCCGATGCGCTCTGCTGGCATGTCCGCCTCGCCATCCGCCAGGACGACCTGACCCTCGCCCGCGCCCAGCTCCGCTTGCTGCGCGAACCCGGCCTGCCCCCGACCGACCCCGGCCCCGATCCCCTCGCCGCCCGGATCGAAGAACGCCAAACCCGCCTCCGGCGTGCCGCCCGGCGGATCCGCCTCTGGCGCGCCGCCGCCGCCACGTTCGGTTTGCTCTTCCTGGGCGGACTGGCCGCCATTGCCTTCCTCGGCTTCCGCCAGCGCACCCTCGCCATCCGCAACGAGCAGGACATGTTCGTCGCCTCCGTCGCCGGCTGCGCCCGCACCGTCGGCCAGTTCATGCTCGGCATCGAACAACTCACCCGCCTCTACCAGCAAACCGCCGTCGAGCTCCTGACCCTGCCGGCGGACCAGCTGCCCCGGCGCGAGCCCACCCCCGCCGGACGCGACGGCTTCTATTACGATGAAGACTTCGCCGATCCCGCCGCCCGCCCTCCCGGCATGGTCCCCAGCCCCCGCTATCAAACCCGGATCTCCCCGGACTATCCCACCGTGGTCCGCGCCCCCTGGGCCCGCGGACCCGACACCCGCCCCGCCGTCGAAAACGCCGCCGCCCGCCTCGGCCGCCTCAACCGCCTGTTCTCCCGCGTCCATCGGGTCCGACCCGATATCCTCTGGTCCCTGGCCGGATCCGAAACCGGCCTGCTGCTCGGGTTTCCCGGCTTCGCCCGCTACGGCGACAAACCCGACTACGACCCCACCCGCCGCGCCTGGTATCTCGCCGCCATCCACGCCCCCGACAACCGGCCCGTCTGGGGCAATCCCTACGCCGACGCCAGCACCCGCGTCCTCCTGTGCAGCTGCATGGGCCGGCTCCACGTCGACGGCCGCTCCGTCGGCGTCGTCGGCGTCGAAATCACCCTCGATACCCTCCAGGGCCTGCTCCGTGATTTCTCCGGCGATTCCACCGCCCGCCGCCGCGGCCTGCTCCTCCGGGCCATGCCCGAACCCGATCCCGACGGCGGCCCGCCCCGCACCGTCCACCGGATCGTCGTGGATACCGACCATCCCCGCACCGCCGAGGACTGGCAAACCCGCCTGGAGCTCAAACCCGTCGAGGAAGCCGGCGACCTGCTGCACGCCTGCTCGCGCGAGATCGCCTCCCGGCGCCTTTCCCCCGGCGACTGCCTGGAAATCTCCGGCGCCTGGGTCACCTGCCAGCCCATCCTCGACGGCCAATGGATCGTCCTGGCCCTCCTCGACCGGGCAAACCGACGGTAGGCGCTCGGATCGCTCTTCCCCCCACGCCCCCTCCCAGCCAAAAAATCCGGATTTTCCACGCCATGGAAACTTTTTCCGCCGGTTTTCCACGCCATGGAATCCGGCAGCCGTCGGACCACACCGCGGAAAATCCGGCGGTGCTCTGCGGTTCACATGGGTTGTCCGGGGAGGCTGTCCGGGCAACCCAAGGGTTCTTGGCGCAGCCACTCCCGCAGGAATTCCCGGGCGGCGGCCAGATGGGACAGCGCCGCGGCGGTGGGCGGTTCGTTCGGCTCCCAGGATTCTCCCCGGATGGCCAGCAGCCACGCCGGCGGCCGCGCCCCGTACAGTTCCCCGGCCAGCGCCAGCACGCTTTCGGGAGACATCGCGTGCGTCGAAAACCCGATCTCCCCGCGCGGTTCCAGCCGCTTGAATGCAAACGGTTCCGCGCCCCCCCGCGCGGCATCCACGAAAACCACGGCCCGGGCCTCCGCCACCGCCAGCGCGTCCTCCGCGTTGAGCTGGTAGTTGGAATCAAACGCCAGGCCGGAAATCCCTTCCGCCCGGGCCCACGCCTCCAGCTCCTCCGCCAGCGCCACGCCCACCCCGTCGTCTTGCCGCCCCGGATTCCCGTAGCCGTAGATCAGCAGCGGTTTCAAACCCACTCGATTGGAATCTGAACTCATGAATTGAATAGTGGACATTGGATATTGAGATCCGAGCTTCCCCCAGACCCCCACGGGCTTGTCCCGTGGGTGAATCAGGTCCGGCGGACACCCGCGGATTTCCGCCGCCGGTCCACCACCGCCCCCGCCGCATCCAGCAGCGTCACCTCCAGCGGCATTTGGCCGTAGGCGTGCGTCGCGCAGCTCAGGCAGGGATCGTAGGCGCGGATCGCCACCTCGACGGCGTTGAGCATGCCTTCGGTGATGTCCTTCACGCCCGTCAGCATGGCGCGGGCCACGTGGTTCACCGCCCGGTTCATCGGCTCGTTGTTGTGCGTGGTGGAGACGATCAGATTGGCCATCCGGATCAGATCGTCGTCGCCGACCCGGTAGTGATGGAACAGGGTGCCGCGCGGGGCCTCCAGCAGGCCGACGCCCACGGCCTGGCGCGCGCCCTTCACCGTCAGGTCGCCGCCCAGAATGTCCGGATCGTTCAGCAGGTCGCGCATGCATTCCGCGGCGTGCAGCACTTCGATCAGCCGCGCCCAGTGCGTATGCATGCAGCGGTCGTTGGGCTTCCCGCCCGTCGCCGCCTTGTAGGCCTCGAATTCCGCCTGCGCCAGCGGGGTCGGGATGAAGTCCGCCGTGTTCAGCCGCGCCAGCGGCCCCACCCGGTACCAGCCCTTCTCCGGCCCCAGCTTTTTCAGGTACGGGAACTTCATGAAGCTCCACGGCTTGACCTCCTCGCGGAAGTGATCGAGGTAGTCCTGCGGATCCACGTCGTCCAGGATCCGCTTCCCGTCCGCGTCCACCGCCCGCAGCACGCCGTGGTACAGATCCAGCGCGCCGTCCCGGCGCACCAGGCTCAGGTGGTTCGACGGAAACCGCGAGAACCCGTCAATGAACTCCCGGTGCTGCCGGTAGTAGTCCTTGAAGAACGCCAGCGCCCCCTGCGACCACTCCACCATGTGGTCGGCGTTGAGCGGCCCGCCCCCGCCCAGGAGCAGGGCGTCGCGCTCCTCCGGCGTCAGGCTTTTGTTGACGCCGCCGGGGATCGCGCCGGTGCCGTGGATCTTCTTGCCGGCGGTCGCCGCGATCACCTCCTGGCCGTATTTCCGCATCAGCACCGCCTGCGTCGCCAGCTCGCGGTTCGCCATCGCCACGCCGATCACGTTGCGGGTCTCCGGCGCGGCATCGTACCCGAACAGCAGGTCCGGCGAGGCCAAATGGAAGAAATGCAGCGAGTGCGACTGGAAGATCTGTCCGTAGTGCATCAGGCGGCGAATCTTTTCCGCCGTCGGCGTCAGCCCGTCGCCCGTCCCCGCGCCAACCACCACATCCATCGCCTTGGCCGCGGCCAGGTGGTGGCTGACCGGGCAGATGCCGCACAGGCGCTGCACCAGCACCGGCGCCTCCCAGTACGGACGCCCCTGCACGAACCGCTCGAACCCCCGGAACTCCACGATGTGC
>JAHDSS010000317.1 GCA_018432565.1 Kiritimatiellia bacterium | reverse complement strand
GACCTCGTGGCCGGGGAAGGGGAGCGGAAACTCGCCGCCGCCCTTGACGCCCGGATGAAAAGCCTGTTCGGGCGGTCGTTGAAATTGCGCCAGGTCTGCGCCGGCGGGTGCGGGGCTTGCGAAGCCGATACGAATGTGCTCTCCACGGTGGTGTTTGACCTGGGGCGCTTCGGCATTCAGGTGGTGGCCTCCCCGCGGCATGCGGACGGCCTGCTGGTGTCCGGGCCGGTCACGGAAAACATGGCTTTGGCGCTCAAGAAAACCTACGACGCGCTGCCCGAGCCGCGGATTGTGATTGCCGTTGGCGCCTGCGCCATCTCCGGCGGGCCCTATGCCGGCCATGATGAAGTGCGCAACGGCGCGGATTCGATCGTCCCGGTGGATTTGTACATTCCCGGCTGTCCGCCGCATCCCATCACCATTCTCGATGGCCTGCTGCGCCTGCTGGGGCGGCTGCCGGCAGACACCCACGCCAGCGGCGAATAGCCGCGACGGTGTTTTTCGGTTCGCGTGACGCCGGGGCGGGAGGGGGGGGCGCAAAACCGAGACCTGAAGCTGTGATTGTCCTCCTTCGTTCCTATTACGGTGGGCAGGGAGACTAGAGCGTATTACGATTTCGTGTAGCCATTCCCGATGGAGCCGGGAATTGAATCAACAGCCCCGCGCCCAACAGGCGCAGCTACAACCGATTCGCCTTGCTGTAGCTGCGCCCGCTGGGCGCGGCTATGAATATTTGAAAAACGCCCCAGGAGTCAGTGGTCAAAGGGGAAGGAGGTTGTCTCGCTTATAATTATAACCGAGACAAACGAGGGTCTTTTCTATCGTGGAGCAGGGGGCGAAAAAATCAAAGGATCAATAGGTAAACAGCCGGTCGGGGTGATGGTCGGGATTGCGGTAGCGGGTGGTTTCGCTCATGCGGCCGAAGAGGATGGCGGCGGACTGGTTCCGGTTCAGGTCGTCGACAATGGCCGCGAGAGTTTGTCCGCGTTGAAGACCCGAGATCCAGGTCCGCAGGATGCCGGGGGCGGCATCAACGGAATGGGTGACGTAGGTGGTGGCGACGAAGTCAACGCAGGGAACATGCGCCTGCCAGACGTCTCGGAAATACGGATCTGTGCGGCAACCCAGATACCCGAACACGTTGCACTGCACGTCGAGGTCCTTCAGCCCGTCGGCTCCTCCCCGGATGCGGATCAGGCCGTTGTCGAGACGTCCCAGCACTTCATCCCCGGGCGCCAGATGACGTTCGGGAACGAGCAGGGTGTCCCGTCCCATGGGAATGGGGGCCTCGCCGGAGCGGGGATCGAACAGGATTCCTTTGCCGAAATTGGCATGGCCGAAATACAAAACGACGGCATCCCGGGCGAAGGACTCGACCAGATCCCGGCGCGAGCGCAGCAGACGGAGCGTGAGGGTGTTGCCGGGGCCGGCGGGATGGTCGCCGATCAGGTCAGCCAAGCCGTCGGGGAGGGGGAGGGCATGGATATAAACGCCGATGGACAGGCCATGATTCCGGAACAGATCGCCATATCGCCAGTGGCCTGAAAACGGGGCATCGGGGGGAATGGCGGGCAGATCAGAGGCGGGAACAGGCGCACGGGAGGGCGTGGGGGTGTGAAGGCTGGTCAGATACAGGTGGATGTTCTCGCGGGTGGGAGCAAGCCCCCACGTCATGAGCGTCTTGCGTGCGGTCCATCGGGTGACCAGGCGGTTGACGGCGGATTGGATCGGACAGCGGAGTGCGAAGAGAAGCGCCATCACAACCAGGCCGATTGCCAGAGGGGTGCGATTGGGTCGGCGGGATGATGGAGACGGAGGCATGGGGGGACGGAGGAAAGAAAAGCCGGCGCGGCTGGGCCGCGCCGGCGTGCGTCATGGAAGGCCTATTTCTTTTTCGGAGCAGCCTTCTTTTTGGCGGGTTTTTTGGTCTTGGGGGGGAGCCAGGCGACGATGCGGCACATGCTGGATTCGAGCTCGATGCCGCGGAGGGGGAAGCAGCCGATCCAGCAGCGGGTGGAGCCGAGCTTGGCGATGTCGCCGGCGAGGTTTTCGGCGTGGACGATGCCCTTGGGGAAGAGCTTCAGGTGCATGACCTGGTAGTACTTCTTGAGGGGGAAGATTTCGTCGAAGGACTTGCCGTAGACCTTCTTCATCTTGGCGTCGCATTCCTGGAACCGGCCGGGGTGCCAGGTGCGGATGATGGTGTTCATGGGGTGGTCGGCGCTGCCGCAGTCCACGCCGATCCACTTGATCTTCATCTTCATGCACCAGTCGTCGAAGTCGGGGCTCGGGCCGGGATGCATGACGAAGTAGCGGATTTCATCGCCGGTTTTCTGGTCCCATGAATAGCGGTGGTAGCCGGTGTTGATGATGAGGATGTCGCCCTTTTTGACCTCGACCTTGTCGGTGATCATCTTGGGGGTGTAGAGGGAGTAGTCGGAAACGTCCTTGGAGATATCCACGACGACGCCGGGGCCGACCCACTCGTTGAGGGGCACGTTGCCGATGGCGCGGCCGGCGGGATAGAAGTGGATTTCGCCGTCCATGTGGGTACCGACGTGGTTGGAGGTGGTGATGATCTGGCCGTTGGCGCCCTGGCCCATGTGCGCGCCGGCGAGGCGCTTGAAGTACTGGATGCCCAGGGGCATGTAGGACGGCCACGGGGGCGTGTGTACGCTGAGGCGCATCGTCAGATCGTACATCTGAGCCTTGTCCATGAATTCGATGAACTGGTTGTTGTTCATTGTCGGGGGTCCTTTCGGGTTATTTTTTAAAATGGGTGGAATGATGGAAGAATGGAATGATGGAATGGTGGAACAGGCCGGATGTAATTTCCGGCTGCTCCCATTCTTCCACTATTCCAACATTCCATCATTCGGATTCCCCTATTTCATCAGCTTGGCCAGCGCGTCATAGGCCTGGGCGAAGGGGGCCATGGGGGCGTTGACGAGGCCGGCGCCGACCTGGCCGACGCCGGCTTTTTTGTGGGCGACGCCGGTATCAATGACGGGGACGAGGTTCTTTTCGACGACCTTGCGGACATCGATGCCGGTGGGGGTGCCGCGGAAGTCGAGGGCGGGGATCTGGTACATGCGGGATTCGCCGGCGGTGATTTCGTACATCTGGCGGGTGTAGCGCAGGGCGTCGGAGGCGGCGCCGCCGACGAACTGGACGATGGCGGGGGCGGCGGCGATGGCGAAGCCGCCGAGGCCGCCGGTTTCGGTGATGGCGCTGTCGCCGATGTCGGGGTTGGCGTCATCCTTGGAGAACCCGGCGAAGTAGAGGGCGTCGGGGACGTCGGCGGGGGCGGTGAACCAGAGGTCGCCGGTGCCGGCGAGCTGGACGCCGAAATCGGTGCCGTTGCGGGCCATGACGACGGCGATGGAGCTGCCCTTGACGTTGCGGGCGGCGTCGAGCGTGGCCTTGCAGACGGGCATGGACAGGTTGAGGAAGAAGTGGTCGTTGTTGTTGATGAAGTCGAGCACCGCGATGGCGTCGTCCTTGTTGTCGCAGGTGGCGACGATGGCGGGGGCGATGGCGCGGTAGAGCAGGGAGGTGCCGGCGCGGTTGCGGTTGTGGACTTCGTCGCCCATGTGCAGGGCCTGGGCGATCAGATTTTTCAGGTCAATGGGGCCGGTGTGGG
>JAHDSS010000285.1 GCA_018432565.1 Kiritimatiellia bacterium | reverse complement strand
GTCCCCCCGCCACCCGCCACGATGCTCTTGTGACCGTAACTCTGTTGGCCATGACATCTGTCTTTTCTCCCCTGAAAGGAGGCCCCCATGGGACTTCGCCATGACGCCCGCGAATGGGCCCTGCAGTTCCTCTTCCAATCCGAATTCAACCGCGCCGATTCCCTGGACGAGGGATTTCAGCTGTTCTGGCGCCATCAGGATTCGGATTCGTCTCTCGCGGCCCGTCCCCTGGAGCCCCCCCCGCCGTCTTCCGACGCCAAAGGCCAGGCCAAGGCCAGGCAGTTCGCCGAAGAACTCGTCCGCGGCATCATGGATCATCATTCCGATATTGATGCCCTGATCTCCCGGCACGCCGAAAATTGGGATATCGAGCGGATGGGCACCGTGGATCGCAATGCCATGCGCATCGCCGTCTATGAAATGCTCTATCGCGACGACATCCCGCCGGTCGTCTCCATCAACGAAGCCGTCGAGCTGGCCAAGGCCTACAGTTCCGCCGAATCCGGCAAGTTCGTCAACGGCATCCTGGACCGGATCCGCAAAGATCTGGACCGGCCGGCCCGTTCCCCCAATCCCTCCCCGCAGGCGGAGAACGACGGATGAACTGGCTCCAAGGCCTCCGCAAAACCCGGGCGCGTTTTGCCGACGCCCTGCGCCATGCCCTGGCCTCGCCCCGGCCCGACGAAACCACGATCGAAGAACTGGCCGATCTGCTGGTGACGGCCGACGTCCCCCTGCGGCTGGTGCAGGCCATCACCCGGGAACTGGAACAGGCGGCTACCCGGCGGGAACCCGTTCGCGACACATTCCGTCGCGTGCTGCTCAATGCCATCGGATCCGCCCCGGCGTTGGACTGGGCCGCTCTGCCCGCGCCCACGGTGATCCTGCTGGTGGGCATCAACGGCTCCGGCAAAACCACGACAGCCGCCAAACTGGCGCATCAGGCCCGGCTGGCCGGCCGCAAGCCCCTGCTCGGCGCCGCCGACACCTGGCGCGCCGCCGGCTCCCGCCAGCTCGCCATCTGGGCCGAACGGATTGGTTGCGAATCCGTAATCGGCGCCACCGGCGGCGATGCCGCCGCCGTCGCCTACGACGCCCTGGATGCCGCGCTGGCCCGCGGATGCGATATCGTCCTGCTGGATACCGCCGGCCGCATGCACACCCGCGAGCCCCTGATGCGCGAATTACAGAAGGTTCGCACCGCCATGGACAAACGCCTGCCCGGCGCGCCCCATCATACCTGGATCGTGCTGGATGCCATGCTCGGCCAGAATGCCGTGATCCAGGCCCGGCAGTTTCATGACATCACCCCCCTGACCGGAGTCATCGCCACCAAGTTGGACGGCAGTTCAAAAGGCGGCTTCCTTTTCGCTGTACGCCAGGAGCTGAACCTCCCCATCCTTTTCGCCGGCCTGGGAGAAGGAGAAAACGACCTGGCCCCCTTTGATCCCGCGGGATATGTGGATGCCCTGCTGGCCACCGGAGACACCGCATGACCTCCCGCAGGCTTCCCGCCGATTTGACATGGATGCAACAGGCCCTGGCCCTGGCCCGGCGCGGCGAAGGACACACACGGCCGAACCCGCCCGTGGGCGCAGTTCTGGTTAAAAACGGCCGCCGGATCGGCCAAGGCTGGCACCGGCGCGCCGGCGGCCCCCATGCCGAAATTTACGCCATGCGCCAGGCCGGAGACCAGGCGCGCGGCGCCACGCTGTATGTCACCCTGGAACCCTGTTCGACCCATGGCCGCACCCCCCCCTGCGTGGATGCCATTCTTCAGGCCGGCATCCGGCGCGTTGTCGTGGCCGCCATTGACCCAAACCCATCGCATGCCGGGCGCGGCATCCGGCTGCTGCGCCGGCATGGCGTTGACGTGGAGACCGGCATCGGCGCCGAAGAAGCGGCCCGTTTAATCGCTCCTTTCGCCTGCCTGATGCGCAACCGCCGTCCGTGGTTCACACTCAAGCTCGGACTGTCCCTCGACGGCCGAATCGCCGATCACACCCATTCGTCCCGCTGGATCACCGGCCCGGAAGCCCGCAAAACCGTTCAAGCCCTGCGCCGCGTCTCCGATGCCATCCTGATCGGCGCCGGCACCCTTCGCCATGACAATCCGTCGCTCTGGCCCCGGCCCGACCGCGGGCGCTCTCCCTGGCGGGTCATTGTCGTACGAACCGGCGCCCTGCCGCTTTCCGCCCAGGTCTTTACCGATGCGCATGCCTCCCGCACCATCGTGGCCGCCCCTCGGGGTTGGGTTCCTGCCGCGGCCCAGGCGCTTCGGCGCAAGGGCATCACCGTATGGGAGCTGCCCGCCCGGCGCTTCCTGCCGGCCTTGGCCACGCAACTCGGCGAACTGGGGGTGCTGCGTGTCCTGTGCGAAGGCGGCGGCATTCTCGCCGGCGAGTTGATCCGCGCCCGACTGGCGGACGAACTCTGCGTCTTTCTGGCCCCCATGCTCCTGGGCGGACCGGTGGGCGCCACGGGCAACACCCAGTGGCGCCTGGCCCAGGCGCCCCGTTTCCACCTGGTGGAATCGCTCCCTGTCGGCCACGACATCTTCCTGCGATTGGAGCCGGCGGCACCGGCCGGCCGCGCAGAACCGTCGCGACCCGGCAAACCAAGAAAGACGCAGTAGCCATGTTTACGGGTCTGGTTCAACTGGTGGGCCGTTTGAAGAATGTTTCCTTCCAGGGCGAGGCCGGCCGGCTGGCGATCTCGGCCCGTTTCGATGCCCCCCTTCAACCCGGCGAAAGCATTGCCGTCAACGGAGCCTGCCTCACGATGGTCGAACAGCAGGGGGAAACCCTTCTGTTCGATGTGCTGAAGGAGACCTTCGAAAAAACGGCGCTGCGCGACAAGGCGCCGGGCGCTCCGCTTAATCTGGAACGGGCTCTCGCCATGGGCGATCCCCTGGGCGGGCACCTCGTCAGCGGTCATGTGGACGGCACCGGGACCGTAATGAAAATCGAGCCGGCGGGACGCGACCGGATTCTCCGGCTCGCGGCTCCCGCCCTGCTCCACGACATGGTCGCCAAGGGGTCCGTGGCAGTGGATGGCGTCAGCCTGACCCTGGTGGACCTGAACGCCCGCGCCGGCACATTGACTGTCCATGTCATTCCCCATACCTGGAACCAGACCGCGCTGGCCGCGCTGCAACCCGGCGACCGCGTGAATCTGGAAACCGATTTGATCGGCAAATACGTGCGGGCGTCTCTTGGTCATTCTCGCACGCCGCAGCCGGTCACATGGGACGCCCTGGCCCGCGCGGGATTCCTCGACTGATTTTCCCGGCCCCCCCCCCCGGACGCCATCAATCCGCGAAGGCGTAGCGCACAATGCAGCGCAGGGCGCTGAACCCGTCTTTCCAGCCGATTTTTTTGCCTTCGGCATAATCGCGCCCGTAGTAGGAAATGGGCACTTCGTAGATCCGGCATTTGCGGCGGGCGATTTTGGCCGTGATTTCGACCTCGAAGCCGAACCGGTCCTCCTGCAGCGGGATGCCCTGAATGATCTCGCGCTTAAACACCTTGTAGCAGACCTCCATGTCGGTGAGGTTCAGGTTGGTGGTCATGTTGGACAGCGTGGTCAGCAGCTTGTTGCCCAGATAATGCCAGTAAAACACGACGCGATGGGCCCCCCCGCCCAGAAACCGCGAGCCGTACACAACATCGGCGTGTCCCTCCAGAATGGGAGCGAGCAACCGGGGGTACTCGTGCGGGTCGTATTCGAGATCGGCGTCCTGGATCAGCACAATGTCCCCCGTGGCGGCGGCAAAACCCGTCCGCAGGGCCGCCCCTTTCCCCCGGTTGACTTCGTGATACAGCGCCTTCACCTCCGGCAAGGCCCTGGCCATCTCCTGCAGCACCTCGCGGGTTCCGTCGCGGGAGCAATCGTCCACCAGCAGGAGTTCCTTGTCCATGCCGACATCCACCGAACGGACCAGATCCACGATCTGACGGATGGTGGCCGCTTCGTTGTATACCGGAATCACGATGGATAGTTTCTTCATGGCGTCTCCTCCTGCAGCGTCAAGCGGACCGGACCCAGCAGAAAATAGTCAAAGGCCTCGCCGGAAACAAGGAAAACGCCCCAGCGGCGGATGCCATCCAGACGCAGGGACCGGCCGTCGGCGGTACGGCCCAGTTCCCGGACGGGTATCCTCACGCGGTTCCACCCTTGCGTCACGGAAAATTCCCGCTGAAATCGATCGGCATAAGGCGGCTGGCCGGGCTGGTCGTCCACCCGCAGGCCCATGACCGCCGGCTTTTCCTCCGGCCAGTACAGGGAGAGTTCCAATGCCCTGGTTTTTCGCCAGTCTTTCGCCGCCGGCACGCGAAACACCCCGGGATAGGCCGCCGGTGTCGCCGGATCATC
>JAHDSS010000074.1 GCA_018432565.1 Kiritimatiellia bacterium | reverse complement strand
TCGCCTATCCCCCGGAACGCGTCTGCGATCCCGTCCGCGTCCGCCGCGTCATCGACACCTTTCCCACGCTGAAATTCGTCGCCACCCACCTCGGCGGCTGGCGCGACTGGGACAACGCGCGCACCTATCTCATCGGACAGCCTGTCTATATCGAGACCTCCTACTGCCTGCACGAAATGCCCGCGGCGGAAGCCCGCGCGATGATCCTCGACCACGACCCCGGCCGGATCCTCTTCGGCACCGACAGCCCCTGGGCCGACCAGACCGATGAACTCGCCCGCTGGCGCGCCCTCAGCCTCCCCGGCGACCTCCTCGCCGCCGCCCTCGGCGGCAACGCCGAACGCCTTCTGCAGGGCTGATCCCCCCGGGATCGTTCGCCGGATCGGGCGCATCTGCGTTTCGGTGTCGCCGGAATCAGCCCTCGTAGCGCGGGGCTCCCGTCCCGCGCGGTTCCTTTCAGCCGAACGCAACAGGAGCCGCGTGCCACGAAGGCAACCGGCTGTCGGGCTGTCATCCCGAGCCTGCCTGCCTCGCCGGAGCCTTGCGCGAAGGCGGGTCGTGGGATGTTTTCCGGCGATGTTTCCCGGATTTTCGTCTTGCGCCCCGGGGGCGGGGCGGATAGGTTTCGCATGCCATCGAAAATGCCGGAGTGGCGGAATGGCAGACGCACCAGACTCAAAATCTGGCGCCTTCACGGGCGTATGGGTTCAAGTCCCTTCTCCGGTACCAGTTTGATTGTTTTCGGTTTGTTGTAGCCGGCCCCGGTGGGGCCGGAGGTTTTCGCCTCCGCGCCCGCCGTTTGAAACTGCAATGGACCCGGTGATGTGATTTTGCGGAGAGGTGGCGGAGTGGCCTATCGCGCCCGCTTGGAAAGCGTGTGTACCTCAAAAGGGTACCGAGGGTTCGAATCCCTCCCTCTCCGCCATTTTCTTATCCCGCCATTTTCCGCGACATCAGCCCAAGCGGGCGGGTACTGGATATGCAACACGGGATCGGATTTTGACCCCTGCGAGCGAAAGATTTTTGCGGCGGGGGCTACGGCGCTCAAATCCTGCGGCAGGATCGGGAGGAACGGGGCCTCGGGATCGGCGACGAACGAAAACGATCCATTTTGGGGGGGATTTTCGGGATTCGGGCAGGCCGAGCGTGCGGCAGAGCCGCCGAGAGGCCCGAGGATCGAATCGCCCGCCCCCCCTTCCGAACCGCCCACGGCTTTGCGGCCCGCCTGCGGCGCTCCACTTCCCGACCCC
>JAHDSS010000017.1 GCA_018432565.1 Kiritimatiellia bacterium | reverse complement strand
CCGTGGGCGGTTTGGATCAGGACTTCGGTTTCAAACGGGTCGGGCTGGTCTTTCCATTGGAGGGACAGCAGGAGGGAGGCCGGCAGGGCGGGCTGGGTCTCGCCGGGAGGGGGCCATTCGGCGTGGGGGGTGTCATTGCTGACGGCGGCAATGGCGAGGGTGAAGGGGCCGGCAAAGATCCGGTTGGTGGTCAAGCGGTTGGTGAAGGGGCCGGAGCAGGGGGAGGCGATGCGGCGGAGTTCGCGCCGGCCTGATCCGAGCGCATGGACTTCATAGGCGACCTGATGGATGTCGTAGGCGCCGGGATAGGCCGGGGAGGGGGGGGGGACGGGGGCGTAGAACGCGAGGCGCACCTGGGGCTTGCCGGGTTCGGTGGAGGTGGACAGCGTCAGGGGAACCAGGTCCTGGACGGGAGGATGGAAGGCGCAACTGACTTCGCGGGAAAGAGTTCGAATGGCAGAGCGGGCGCCGAAGGGGCCTCGAAGCCGCGCCGCCTGGCCGTCGCCGGCCATCAGCAGCCCGCGAAGCAGCATGGCGAGGATCGCGGCGACAAGGGCGGAAAGGGCCACCGCCAGCAGGAGCTCCACCAGGGTAAAGCCTTGGCGGGGGCGGATGGCACGGGGAGGGTTCATCCGGGCATCGGGTGCCGGGGCCGGTGAATCAGCCGGCGCCCAGCAGCATGAGGAAGTAGAAAACGAGAGCGAGAATGGCGACGAGGCCGGTGATGGCGAGGACGAAATACCAGGTGCCGCGGCGTTCGCGCGGGCGGGCCCCGAAGGGGGAGATGCTGGCGAAGTCCTGGGGAGCGGACATGGCGCCGTTGGCCAGTTCGGCGTCGGCGTCGGTGTAGCGGGCGCCGGCCGAGGACAGTTCGGGGGCATCGAAGAGAAATTCGATGGAACCGAGCTGGATCAGGTCCTTGTGATGCAGAGCGGATTCCTTGACGTCGCGGGAATTGACGCGGGTGCCGTTGGTGGAATCCAGATCCTGCAGGACGCAGGAATCGCCGCTGTGGAGAATGCGGCAGTGGTGGCTGGAAATGGTGGGATGGTCGAGGAGGATCCGGTTGTCCGCCTTGCGTCCGATGGTGATCTCGCCCTGCTCGATGGGGAATTCGCGCCCCTTGAAGTCGCCGGACATGCCGCTGAGTTTGGCCATGAAAGGATCTCCCTGTTGCTCTGGGTCGTATGCTCGATATTCGAGAACCGCATCATGCCGGGAAACCGCGCGGTTGGCAATCCCAAACCGCCCGGGTTTTGCCGCGGGTTTTGCATCGGCGCCGGCGGGGAGCACCGGGCGGGGGGCGGGGGGCGTTCGGTGGGAAAACCGGACGTGCGGCGGCAGGATTTTTCGGCGGCAGGATTTTTCCGATTTAGCGGTTGACGAAAGGCCCCGGATGCCGCACTATTGCCGACAAGGTGAAATATGGCCGTAGACGGACCGCGGTCAGATCCGGTCCGCCGCCTTCGGGCAAGGAGAAACAGAAGATGAAGAGAATTCTCGTTTACATGATGGTGGGATTGATGCTGGCCACGACGGCGGCCATGGCCCAGGGAAAGAAAAAAGCCGATGCCGACAAGGCCCAGGCCTCGCAGCCGGTGACGCATCCGCAGCTGGCGGACCTGCTGGTGAAAGCGCTGGGGCTGGTGCGGTTCCTGCCGAATGCCCCCTCGGCCCAGCAAATGTTTGACATCTTGATGCAGAACGGCATTGCGCCCCAGGACGGCTGGAAGCTGGACGCGGTGGTGACCAAGGCCGACCTCTCGCGGGTGATCGTCCAGGCCCTGCGGGCGCAGGATCAGGTCGAGAATCCGAACGATCCCCAGGCGTGGATCAATGTGCTGAAGGAGATGGGGATTTCCATTGACCGGCTCAGCGAAACCATTCAATCGGTGGAAGCCCTTCCGGAAGCGATCGGGCAGGATGTGACCATGGCCTCCACGGATCCGCTGGTCAAGGGGCCGAGCTTCGGGCCGAGCACGGTGCAGTATTCGGTGGACCTGAACCTGGCGTTGCGGGTGCTCAGCGAAATGGAAATGGCCAGCGGCGAATTCCGTCCGATTTCGCCGACGCCTCATTGAAGCCGGTGTGCGCCCCGAACGAGTGTCAAAGCATAAAAGGAACAGAGATATGAAACGGATTCAGATTCTGGCAGCGGCGGTCCTGCTTCTCGCCATGGCGGCGCCCGTCTGGGCGGCCTCCGCCTCTTCGCCCATTCATGTGAACAACCGGCTGCGCGTGGGCTGGGACGACAACGTGTATCAGGTGGACGATCCGTCCGCGAGCGGCCTGGACAAGCAGGACAGCTTCCGGATCATCGAAGAAATCGAGGCGCTGGTAAGTCTCAATTTCGAGCGGACGTATCTGGGTCTGCGCTACCGTCCGTCGCTGGTCTGGTATTCGGACCGCGAGGACGAGGACACGGACTTCCTGCATGATCTGGACCTGAACTTCACCCACAACTTCAGTCCGGTGCTGTCGCTGTCGCTGGCCGACTCGCTGCGCGCGAGCCAGCTGCCCGAGCTGCAGGACGAGACCTACGTGGTCCGTCAGGACGACGACAACATCTACAATTCGGCGGTGGCGACGCTGTCGTACACGATGCGGCCGGAGACGCGCCTGGACCTGTCGGGCCGCTATATTCTGCTGGAGTACACGGAAGACGACTACCAGGACGCGGCGGGCAACGTGGTGTCGCATGACGGCGACAACTACTACAGCATGGTGGGCGGCCTGACGCTGCGCCAGCAGCTGGCGAGCCTGACGACGCTGATGGTGGACGGCCGCTATCAGTCGGTGGTGTATCCGGACGCCGACGACGCGGACAACCGCGATGCGGACAGCTTCTTCGGCGGCCTGGGTCTGGAGCAGACCTTCAGCCCGCAGCTGATCGGGAACCTGCGCGCGGGCGTGGAGCACCGGATGTATGACAACGACGCCTTCGACGACAACACCCAGCCGTACGGGGAGCTGTCCCTGACGTTCCTGCCCAGCCCGGCCACGCGCATCACCGGGTCGGCCTCCTACTCGATCTACGAGTCGGACGTCTCGAACTTCATGAGCCAGGACCGGTTCTACGCCTCGCTGAGCGTGGCGCACGACCTGACCGCCAAGCTGAACTTCTATCTCAGCGGCGCCTACACCCTGAACGCCTACGACGCGGACTACGCGCTGGATCCGACCCTCGAAGACGGGGATGAAAACACCTTCCTGGTTTCGATGCGCCTGAGCTACCGGCTGAACCGCGTGAACTGGCTGGAGGCGGGCTATCAGTTTGTCATGCTGGACAGCGATCTGAACGGGCGCGAAAGCTACGAGCGCAACCGGGTGGATCTGGGCTGGAAGATCCAGCTCTTCTAGTCCTGTTCGGCGGGAAAGGCGACCGGCACCGGCCGCCTTTTCCCTGTCCCCGGTGCATGGCAGACCGGACGGGGCCGTTCCAGCCCCGTCCGCATTTATCAGGATGAGACCCCATGGCAGAAGACAACCAGACCTCGGCCCTCCATTTTCTTGATTACTGGCGGGTGATCCGCGACCGCAAGGAGGTCATCCTGGCGGTGGCGCTGCTGACCATCGTGACGGGCACGGCCTACACGCTGATGATGCCCAAGAAGTTCACGGCGACCACGCAGCTGGAGGTCCGCGAGGACGCCATGGACGTGGATCCGTTCTACGACCGGCAGGCCACCCGGATGGGGTACAATCCGTTCTTCCTGATGACGCAGGAGAAGATCATGCGCTCGCGTCCGGTGCTGACGGAGGTGATCCGCCGGCTGAATCTGCAGCGGGTGTGGGGCGCGGAACTCAACGAGGACAAATCGCCGATCACGATCGACCTGGCGCTGCAGATTCTGTCCCGGAGCCTTCGGGTGGAGCAGGACCGCGACACGGTGCTGATGAACATCCGGGTCACGACCGAGGATGCGAAGCGCTCGGCGGAGATCGCCAACGAGATCGCCAACGTGTACCGGGACCGGCGGCTGAACGCCAAGCGGCGGGAAATCCAGCGGGCCATTGACGCCATCAGCAACGAGGTGCGCAAGCAGCAGGAGCGGGTGGAGGAGGCGGAGGCCGAACTGCAGCGCATCCGCGAAGAGCGGGGCATTTCGCTGATCGGCCGGATGGGAATGGGCATCCGGGTGGAGACCACGCGGCTGAACATGCTCGAGAGCGAACGCAGCGGCGCCCGGGTGGAGATGCTGGTGCGCAAGGCGCGGCTGGAGCAGCTGGAAAACCTGGACGGCACCGAGCTGATGGAGGCGGCGGCCTACATCGTGCAGGATCCCACCCTGATGTCGATCCGGCAGCAGCTGATCGACAGCGAGGTCAGCCTGGAGCTGATGCTCAACACCGGCGTGGTCGGCGAAAACCATCCCGACGTCCTGCGCCTGAAGGGGGCGGTGGACGAACTGCGCCGCCAGCTGGATTCCGCGCTGATGGGATTGAAGGCCGGGCTGCGGGCCGACTACGAGGTCGCGCTTCAGAAATTCAACGCGCTGGACGAGGAGCTCCAGGCCATCAAAACCCTCGACATCGAGTCGGAAGGCGAAGACTATCTGCCCTTCAGCCGGGCCGAGCGCAACGTGCAGGTGCAGCGCGACATCCTGACGGCGCTGCGGGCGCGCGTGACGCAGACGGGCATTGAGGTCGAGGTGCCGCGCACGACGGTGGAGATCATCGAGGAAGCGGAGCCGCCGCAGCGTCCGTCGAGCCCGCTGGTCGTGCTGAATATTTTCCTGAGCGTGGTGCTGGGGCTGCTGGCGGGCGTGGGACTGGCGTTCTTCGTGGAGTACCTCGACGTGTCCATCAAGACCGTGGACGAGGTGGAGAAATACCTGGGGCTGCCGGTGCTGGCGGTGATTCCGCAGCAGTCGCGGCCGCTGACCGAAGCCGGGCAGTCCAGCGGGCAGGGCGAGGCCTACCGGTCGCTGCGCACGAGCCTGGCGCTGCTGGCGCGGGAGGGCAACCAGAAGGTCTTCGCCGTGCTCAGCGGCGGCGTGGGCGAAGGCAAGTCCACCACCCTGTTCAATCTGGCCTATGTCTGCGCCGAGCAGGGCAGCAAGGTGCTGATCATCGACTCCGACCTGCGCCGCCCCGTGCAGCACAAGATGGTCGGCCTGCCCAACCGCGTCGGGATGGTCAATATCCTGACCGGGGAAATGAAGGCCGAAGAGGTCATTCAGGAAACCGGGGTGCCGAATCTGTGGATGATGACCAGCGGACGGCTGCGCCGCGGGTCCATGGGCATCATGAACAGCCCGCGCCTGCGCGCGGCGCTGGATGCCGTCAAGGACCAGTACGACTATGTCCTGCTGGACTCGCCGCCGATCCTGGGCGTGACCGACGCCGCGATTCTGGCGGGCGAAGTGGACGGCGTGCTGCTGGTCGTGCAGTACCGCAAGTATCCCAAGATCATTTCGCTGCGCGCCAAGCGCATGATTGAAAACGCGGGCGGCCGTCTCCTCGGCTCGGTGCTCAACAACATCAACATCATGCGCGACGATTACTACTACTACTACCACTATACAACGAAGAAGTATTATGGTAGCACGAAGCATGAACAAGACGACGATGCAACGGAAGCCTGAGACGTGAATCCACTGGTTTCGAAACGACTGCTTTTGGTCCCTCTGCTGACGGCCTTGCTGGCCGCCGGCTGCTCCACGGCCCCCAGCCACAACCGGCGCATCTACGACCGGTATGCCCAGCTGGTGGCGGAACGCAGCCGGGCGCCGGCGACGTCGGTTTCCGGCCGGGAGGCGGCGGAAACCGCTGCGCCGGCCGCGCGGACCGAAGCGGCCCGCCCCGCCAAACCGGCGGAGCCGCGCAAGCCCGCGGCCGCCAGGCCGGCGCCGAGCGCCCGCCCCGTGGCCAAACCCGCTCCCGCCAAGGCCCCGAAACCGGAACCGGCGCCTGCGCCGGCTCCCGCGCCCGCCCCGCCGCCGCCGGCCCCGGCTCCGGTGCAGATCGTCGCGCCGCCGCCCGCGGAGGCCGCGTCCCCTGCGCCGGTGGAAACGCCCGACGAGGCGTTTTCGTCTGACGGCGTGGCCTACACCCTCAAACAGGGCGACGTGGTTCAGATCACGCTCCGGGGCATCCCCAATGCGGAGGCGATAGAAGCCATCATCGATGAGAACGGGATGGTGAATCTGCCGTTCATCAATGAAGTGCTGGCGGCCGGCCGGACCGCGTCGGAGCTGGCCCGGCACATCCGCCAGACCTATCTCGACGAAGGCATTTACCGGAACATCTCCGTCGGGGTGGTGGTGCCCACGCGGTATTATTTCGTGCAGGGCGAAATCCGCGCGCCCGGACGTTACCAGATCATGTCCGCCACGCGGGTGTCGCAGGCCATCGCCGGGGCGGGGGGCTACACCGAATTCGCCAGCGGGCGGGTCGTCATCAAGCGCGGCGGCAAGATCGTCAAGAACATCCGCAATGCGCGGCGCCTGGAACGGACACCGGAAGATGACATTCTGCTGGAGCCGGACGACATCATCGAGGTGCAGCGCAGCCTGTGGTAGGCGGCGTGCGCGGCGGCGCCATGGAGAATCGCCGGGAGCGGATCAGACCGGGCCGTCGGCCTTCTCCGCGGGAACGCATCTATGATGTGGTGTCGCTGCTGCTGCTGATGTGGCCGGCGACCGGGGGCATGGGGTTGATGGGGTCCACGCGTGTCTGGGGCTACGCCCCCGGACTGGCGCTGTCCCTGGCCGGTTCCGCCCTGGTGCTCTCCCGCCCCCTGTGGTTTTCCCGCACGCCGCGCTGGACGGCGCCGCCGGGGTTCGGTCTCTGGGCCCTGATGACCGTCTATGTCGCGCTGGGCGTGGGTTGGGCGGCGGTGCCCCATGCGGCGCGCGAAGCGGCGTTGCGCTGGGGGTGCCTGCTGGCGGCCGGGTTTGCCTGGACCCAGCTGGGTCTGCGCGAACACCGCTGGAAATGGGTGCTCGGCGTGCTGCTGGCGGCGGTCGCCCTGAACGGACTGTATGCGTGGGTCCAGCACATGGACGGATCGCGCATGGTGCTGTGGATGCCGCGGGCCGAGCAGTACGGGCTGCGCGCCAGCGGAACCTATCTGTGTCCCAACCATCTGGCCAACCTGATCGCCCTGCTGGTTCCGGTGGCGCTGGTGCTGATTGCGCTGCCCGCCGCCGGATTCCCGCTGCGGATGTTGTCCGGGTATTATCTGGTGGTGACGCTGCCGGTGCTGTACTGGACCCAGTCGCGCAGCGGCTGGCTGGGCATGGCGGGCGGCGTGGGGACGGCGCTGCTGCTGCTGGCGTGGCGCAAAAGCCGGACCTGGCTGCTGACCGCGGTGGTGGCGCTGCCGCTGCTGGGCGCGGCCGGCGGGTTCGCAGCCTGGCATGCCTTGCCGGCGGTGCGGGAACGGATCGGCCAGGTGCTGGAGAATCCGGTCAAGGCCGGAGGCATCCGCATGGAGATGTGGCGGGATGCGCCGGCGATGTTCCGCGCGCAGCCGTGGCTGGGCCACGGCGGGGGAGGATATGCGTGGGCGTATCCGCCGTTTCAGCGGAATGTGACCCAGCATCTCCACTACGACTATGTCCACAATGACTACATCCAGCTGGCGCTGGAACACGGGGCCGTCGGGCTCGGGCTGGCAGGCCTGGCCCTGCTGGTCAGCGCCTGGGGCATCGGCCGGGCCGTGCGGCGCAGCCGGTCGGACGAGCCGGCCGTTCTGCTGGCGGGCGCGGCGGGGGCGCTGGCGGCCTGCCTGCTGCATGCGCTGTTCGATTTCAACTTCCATATATTCCCCAATCCGCACGCGCTGGTCTGGGTGGTCGGACTGTCCTGGGGCGTCTGGGCGGCGATGGAACGGGGCGTGGAACCGCCGGCCGGCCGCGAGCAAGTCCTGCGCCGGGCGGCGGGCGCGGCGGGCGCGGCGGGCTGCGTGCTCGGCGTCTGGTGGTCGCTGTCCATGGGCATGGCCTATTACTGGAATCTGAAAGCCGACCTGGCGCGCAGCCGGCTGGAGTGGGATCGCGTGGAACGGGACTACCGCCGGGCGATCCGCTGGGACCGGCTGGACTGGCAGCCGCATCTGGGGCTGGGGCATTTCAAGGCCGGCCGGGCGATGTGGTACCGCGACCCGGATCTGGCGGCGGAGCAGGAAGGCAAGCGGCGGCTGGCGGAGGAAGCCATCGGCCATTACGAAGCGGCGCTGGCGCGGAATCCCCGCGAGATGGCGGCGGAGTTCGGCCAGGCCCGCGCGCTCAATGCCGCCGGCCGTCCGGAAGAGGCCCTGGCGCACCTTCGCCGCGCGGCGGACTACCAGCCGCGCCACGTGTTCTATCGCGAGCAGCTGGGCATCCAGCTGCGCCGCATGGGACGCGACCGCGAAGCGTTGCAGGTGTTTCGCCGGAACGTCGAGGATCAGGTGGCCACCGAGGTCAGCACCCTGAACATCCGTGCGCTCGAACGCAGCCTGGCGCGCGAAAACGCCGCGGCGGACTGACGCCGGACCCGCGGCCGGTGCCGCCGCGGCAACGAATCCGGATTTTCCACGGTGTGGAAAAAATTTTTCCATGGCGTGGAAAACTTCGCGGTCCGGCCGCTGCCGGATTCCATGGCGTGGAAAATCCGGACTGTTCCCGCCCGTTCCGGGGGGTCTAGAGCGGATTACATTTTACGATTAGCCGTTCCCGATGGAGCCATTGAATCAACAGCCCCGCGCCCAACGGGCGCAGCTACAACCGATCCGCCTGAGCCCCGCGCCCAACGGGCGCAGCTACAACCGATCCGCCTTGCTGTAGCTGCGCCCGCTGGACGCGGCTATGAATAGTTGAAAAACGCTTAGGACCGCCAGCGGGGGCAGACGCGCAGGAACGGGCAGGCGGTGCAGGGTTCGGGGCGGTCGGTGCAGTCGAACGTCTCGCCGTCGCCGGCTTCGTTGCGCTCGGGATCCACCAGGGGAAAGAGCATTTCATCGGCGGAGTCGCGGATGAAATCCCGCAGGGTGTCCAGGTCGTCGGCGGTGTAGGCAAAGGATTCTTCCTGGCCGGTCAGGGGGTTGCAGGCCACGGCGTCGATGGCGGCGGGGTCGGCGGTCCAGCGGTCGGTCGCCAGCAGGGCATAGATGCCCAGTTGGATGCGGTGTTCCGCCAGGGGCGTTGAACCGGTCTTCCAGTCGTAAAT
>JAHDSS010000572.1 GCA_018432565.1 Kiritimatiellia bacterium | reverse complement strand
TGGTAGAACGTCAGCACCCCGTACACCTTCGCCAGCGGAATCCCCAGCTGATCCGCCACCTGGAACGCCGCCGGCCGCGGCACGTACCCGAAATGCTCCTGCACCTTGTGCAGCACCATGATCAAATTGCCCGGCTCGTTCTTCCATTTCCGGATGAACGCCTCCAGCTCCGGCGTCAACACTTCGTCCGCCGCCGCCGGCTCCTTCACCTGTTCCTTCGTGCCCATCTCGTTCCTCCATCCATCGGGATGTAAATGCTCACAGGCTATGAAAACGCTTTCCCTAATTCAAGTGTTATTTTATTCGTGTTTTCACTTGAATTGCATAATTCTGCGTTTTATGATTCGTTCATAACATATTATTTTATTTATAAGGATTTGTCGTGAAATTAAAGAACATGATGATGCAAAAGGACATGATTCAGCGCCTGGTTCGCTATAAGAATGCCCTGCAAAAATTCAAGTCTCTGGGTCTGACACGGGTCTTTTCCGACAATCTGGGCGAAGCTGCCGGAACTTCCGCCGCGCTGGTGCGCAAGGACATCTCGCTGGCCGGCCTGACGGTCGGCAACAAGCGCGGGGGCTATCCCATTGACGCCCTGCTGCAGGGCCTCGACGCCCTTCTCGGCACCGACACCCAGCAGCGCGTCATCCTGGTCGGCTGCGGCAAAATCGGCACCGCCCTCATGCACTACCCCGGATTTTCCTCCGAATCCATCCAGATCGTCGCCGGATTCGACAACAAACCCGACCGCCTGGACCCCGACGCCGCCATTCCCATTCTGCCGGTCAGCCAACTGCCCGCCTTTGTGCAGGCGCACGGCATCCAGGTGGCCATCCTGGCCGTGCCGGAATCCGCCGCCGCGGCAGTCTTTGATCAGCTCGCCGCCGCCGGCATCCAGGGCGTGCTCAATTTCTCCCCCGTCCAGCTCAAGCCCGCCCCCGCCCTCGTCGTCCAGAACATCAACATCGCCCTCGAAATCGAAAACCTCTTCACCTGCATCCGCTTCAACCAGCGCTAACCCACCCCTGCCCCTCCTTGTCAGTGTCAGGCACTGACAATGTTGACAATTCAGGCGGCTAGCCCGCAGAGGTCCATGCGGCCGACAGCTGCTTTATAACCGCATCGAGTTCCGAATCCTCCGCCATTCTCTGCCGAAGGCGTGTCGCCTGGCGACACACGGCGACCGGCGTTCCGAATCCCAGAAACTCCGCCACTGCGCGCTGCGTCATGCGGCTGTGCCGCATCAGCATGGATACGGCCGCTGCCCGGGCGTTTCCGCCATAGGCCCGCCGAAACAGAGACTCCTCCTCCACCCCGAATGCCAGCGCCACCCGGTGAACCACTTCTTCCGGCTCGATACAGGCCGCCACCCGCCGCATGGCCTCCGAGCGAGTCCCGAGAATCGTTTTCTCCTCCCTGGCAGTCCGTTCCGAAGCCTTGTCGCGTGGTTGGCCCACTCCACTCTCCTGCTCCAGCCGGGACCAAGACCATGAAAGGCCGGTCTCAACAAACCGACGATAGGCGGCACGCTGATGGGCCAATTGTTTCTTCCCCATCAAGGCCAGGAGCGGCTTGTCATCCAGCATCTCCGACGCCGGAGCCAGGCCAGCATAAACACGAAAGCTGCTCCAGGGATATCCGCTCAGATAAGCCAGCCTCTGCCTATGTGAACCTTGCGGAGTCAACTCGCGTTTCACGGGATTCAGATGGATATACCGAGACAGATTCAGCAAATAGCGATCCCCCTTCACCAGGACCGCCCCGTACCGCCCCTGCATCAGATGCCCGGTGCGGTCGTGCCGCAGATTGAAGTACAGCGTATAGGCCGTTTGCAACCGATGCATGAAGCGGCTGAGATTGCCCCGCGGGGTTTCCACCAGCAAATGAAAATGGTTGGACATGAGGCAGTACAGATAGAGGCGAACGCCATCCTGCTCCACGGCCAGGTCCAGGTTCTCCATAAATCGCCGCCGGTCTGCATCGTCCATGAAAATCAATCCGCGGCCTGTACCCCGCTGGGTCACGTGATAAATCGCCCCCTCGTATTCGACTCGCCGTTTTCTGCCCATGCCGTCATCCTGCGGTTCCTTTGCTCCCCCCGCAAGCAAATTGTCAGTGTCAGGCACTGACATTTTATTTTTGACATATGTTGTTGCCGGATTGACGGGGATGGCATGAACGGTATCTTAAAAGGAGAAGTGATCCCGTGAAACAAATCCGCCGCATCCTCCGACTGGCGGCAGGGACGTGCCTCCTGCTGGCGGCAGGCGCTGCCGCCGGCTCCCCGAACGCCTTCCGCACCCTGGTCGTCGTCAATACCAACTCGCTCGATTCGGTGGAACTCGGCACCTACTACGCGGAGCAGCACGGCATCCCCGCCCACCACATCTGCTCCCTCGGCATCGCCACCAATCTGGTTTCCGCCGGTTCCAACCAGTTCCACTCTCTGCTGCGAACCCCCATCACCAACCACATCGCCGCGGAAGGCCTGGACAGTCAGATTGATTTTGTCGTGCTGTGCGGAGCGTTTCCCACCCGGGTGGAAACCGTGGAAGGCGTCAGCGCCGCGCTGTTCTACGGCTTTCAGAATGCCCCCGGCTACAACGAAGGCGGCATCGGCTGCAACCTGCCCGATTATACCTCCAACAACTACTATCGCGCCGAGCGCGCCTTCCGCTCCGCCGACGGCTGGAATGAAACCAACGGCTTCATTGCCTTCCACCTCATTGCTTCCAACCTGACCACCGCAATAGCTGTGGCGGACCGCGGCGCCGCCGCCCAATCCACCTTCCCCCCCGCGTCCTTCAATCTGCATATCCTCGGCAGCGCCGGGCGCGGCGTACGGGAAGCGCGATTTGCCCACACGCAGTTTGCCTTCACCGCGCTGCCGGGGCTGGTCCCACAGTGCAAGCTCGGCCCCTATCTCCAGTACCTGTCCGGCAGCACCAATGCCATGGGCTATCACGACGGCTTCGGAAACATCCCGGCAATCTGCCGCACCAACAATATCTGGCTGCCGGGCGCGTATGCCGACCACATGACCTCCTGCGGGGGAATGATCCCGGATCCCTGCGACAATCAATCCACCGTTCTGGACTGGATGGAGATCGGCGCCACCGCCTCCTACGGCACCGTGGACGAACCCTGCAACTACCTGGAAAAATATCCGGATCCCCTCATGGCCTTCTGGTACGCCCGCGGATTCACCATCGGCGAAGCCTACGCCATGTCGCTTGAAGCCCCCTACCAGGGCCTGCTGGCCGGCGATCCCCTCGCCGCTCCCTTTGCCGCCGGCCCGCTGATCACCGTCACCTCGCCCGTTCCCTGGCAGATCGTCACCGGCTCCATCCCGGTTCAGGTCTCCGCCGGCGCGCACCCCCAGGGGGGGCCGGCCGCCGCCCTCGACCTCTATCTTGACGGCCGCTGGCAGACCGCCCTGACCAACCTGGCCCCAACCCCCGGCAATGAACTCTCGGTTGTCGTCGGCGACCGCACCAACACGGTGGCCGTCAGCCCGGGCGACACCCTCTGCGATGCCGTCTCCAACCTGGCGGAAGCCGTCAATGCGGACGCCGCCTGCGTCGCCTCCGCCCGGGCGTGGGGCGACCGCCTCGAACTGGTCTACAAAAACTTCGATCTCGCCGGCGACCATGTCCCGGTTTCCGCCTTCGCCGCCACGGGATCCGCCTCCGTTCTGACCCTCGGCACCGGCCTGGCCGCCACCAATCTCCATCCCAGCACCTACTTCGCCCGCAAACGCCTCTTTCTTTTCGCCCATACCAACGGGATGTCCACCAACGTCGCCAATGCCGGCGACACCATCACCCTCGCGATCACCCTGACCAACGGCGTCGCCGTCACCAATCAGTTCGTCGCCACCGCCGGGCAAACCATCACCAGTCTGATCGAGCAGATCCAGTTCGCCATCAACACCAACCCCGTTCTCAAGGCCTCCAGCGGCGTCCGCTTCACCTATCTGGCCAACGGCATCGGCAACGTTCTGAATGACGGAACCCTCCTGGCCCGCGCCGCGGGCCCGCGGGGCGCCACCAACCGGGTGGATTACACCGTCACGCCCGTCACCACCAACTACGGGCTGAGAACCAATTTCAATTTCTCGGGCTTCATGGACGACAATCCCGATGACGTCCGCCCCCGCGCCAACATCCTGTTCCACCTCACCCCCGGCAGCGGAGATCTGGAGGCCGCCGCTTCCCTCGACACGGTTCCCCTCGACGACGGCATCCACACGCTGGATGTCATCGCCCGCGACGGCTCCGCCGTCGCCGCCGCGTCCCGCCTGTCTCTCCCCGTGGTTGTTGCCAACACCTCGCTCGTGCTGAGCGTCTCCTCCGCCCACGGCAGCGGCTCCCCGCCTGCCGGGGTTTTCATCCATCCGCCCGGCGCCGTCCTGACCAACTCCATATCCGTCCCGGCGCCCTCCAACGGCACCCAGCTCGTCTGCACCGGCTGGGTCCTGACGGGCAACGAACCGCTGTCCGGCTCCG
>JAHDSS010000595.1 GCA_018432565.1 Kiritimatiellia bacterium | reverse complement strand
CGACGCTGGCCGCCAGCATCCCCGCGCGCGCCACCCGGAACACGCGCGGATTCTTCAGCACCCCCACCCGCAGGAACAACAGAACGGCCGCCGCCACCAGCACCAGGATCGCCGCATCCAGCGGGCCGAACGACAGCGCGAACACGCCCGATCCCGGACGCCCATCCGCTTCCTCCATCGGCATGCCGTCCAGCATCGCCAGCCGTCCCTTCACCGACCGGGCGATGGCCGAAGAGGTCATGGTGGCCATCGAAACCGCATCCACGTCCAGCGCCGCCGCCTGCGCCACCGAAAGCCCTGACCATTTCTCGAGGAACCCGGCGCGCTCCACCCGCCGGACAAACCCGGGCGTCTCGCGATTTTCCAGCAGGACGATCCGGCGGATTTGGCCCTCCAGATCCGCGCCGATCAGCACGGGGACCGGCCCGCCATGGCCGAGAATGCCATCCATGTGGGGCCGGCTGGCGGCTACGGCTCCCAAGCGATTCCCGTCCTTGTCCAGACACAACGTCCACCCGCCTCCCGCGGCCAGCCGGGTGGCCGCGGTTCCGGGAAAGACCTGCGCCGCCATCTCCGCCCCCAGCGGGGCCTCGCCGGACACCGGGGCAGACGAATCCGGCGCGTGCCGGACGGCATGGGCCAGCGCCAGCGCCGCCAAAAACAGGAGCAGCAGGACGGCGGACCGATGGGACATCATGCCGGGCAGTGTACCACAGCCGCCGGAAATGCCAAACGCGAGGGCCGCGAGGCGGCCCAGCGGATGAGCGGACGGTTATTTCTGCAAGGCGAAATTGCCGGTTCCGAAAGATCCTGCCCATTGGCCGATGTAGGTGGTCGCGTCGGCATTCACCCGGCCATCCAGTTCAATCCAGGCCTCGCTGCCGGGAACCGTCAGCTGCAGCCGCAGGCAATCCCCGTCAATGCGGCCCGCTGCCTGCCCAACCTGGCCGGGCCCGCCGTTGGCGAGATAGAACTGACCGGTAACCATGTCCTCTGCCTGGCGCAGATCCAGCTCCAGGTGACCGTTTCCCTCGTTGTTGCCGAAGACCCCGTTCCATTCGCCGGCCACCGAAAGGACGGCGGCGGCGCCGGCCGCCGGCTCGTCGCGGTCAGCGTCCGGAGTTTCGGCGACCTCCCCGCCGCCGGCGTTCTGCCCGCCGGCATCGGTTTCCGCCGCGGCCGCTTCGTCGCTGTCGTGGTCATCGTCGTCGTCGCATCCGGCGGCCAACGCCGCACACGACAATGCCACTGCCAGACCCATCCCCCATTGCCAGCCAACCTTTCGCCACCCGGCCTTCATGTCGCAGTCCTTTCCGGGACTCCACCCGTCCCTCGGCGACTTATAACGCTGCGCCCCGCCCCCGCGCAAGCGCCGTTTCCGACCGCCCCACGCCAAGCGCCAGGGAACACGGGGTTCCCTGGCGTTGCGCGCGGTATGAACCGCGGATTACTTGGCCGGCGCGGCGGTCTTGGCGTATTCGACCGCGAAGCTGGCGTAGAAGGCGGCGGCCCGCGTCAGGTGCTCGATGTCGATTTCCTCGTTCGGGAAATGCGCGAAGCGCTCATGGCCGGGGCCGAAGCCGATCACCGGGATGCCGAACATGCCGGCGATGGAGACGCCGTTGGTGCTGAACACCCAGTGAGCCACCACCGGATCCTCGCCGAAGCTGTCCTTGAAACCGGCAACGGCACTGGTGACCTGCGGGGTGCTTTCCTCGATGAACCACGTGGGAAAGTACTTCTTGGTGGGATACACCAGACCCGTCCAGCTCGGAACGGCGTACTCCAGCACGCGGATCTCGGCCTTGGCCTTTTGGACGCCCGGCAGCGCCTTCAGCTCGGCCACGGTGGTCTCCTCGGTCTCGCCCAGCGTCAGGCGGCGGTCGAGGTGGATCGTGCAGCTGTCCGCCACGGCGCACAGGCTGGGCGACGTCGAACGGATGTGACTGATGGTGACGGTCCCCTTGCCGAGGGGCTTCTTCTCGGGAAGACTCTCATTGAGCTTCTCGATGTCCTTGATGATGTCGGCCATCTTGTACACGGCGTTGTCGCCGCGCTCGGGCGCCGAGCCATGGCAGGAGACGCCCTTGGTTTCGATTTCGATCTCCATGCGCCCGCGGTGCCCGCGGTAGATCTGCAGGCTGGTCGGCTCGGTGGAGACCACCACTTCCGGACGCAGCTTGCCTTCCTGGATGATGTACTGCCAGCACAGGCCGTCGCAGTCTTCTTCCTGGACGCTGGCGACCACCCAGATGGTCAGGTCCTTGGGCACCATCCCGAGCTCCTTGAGCATGGCGATGCCGTAGATGGAACTGGCGACGCCGCCCTTCTGGTCGGCCGTGCCGCGCCCGAAGATCTTGCCGTCCTTGATCACGGCGGGATAGGGCTTGACCTTGTCCCAGAGCGCGATGTCCCCGATGTCCACGGTGTCGCAGTGGCCGTCGAAGGCGATCACGCGCGGACCGTCGCCGATGCGGCCGAGCAGGTTGCCCATGCCGTCGATGACGACCTCGTCATAGCCCATCTTCTTCATGGCTTCGGCCATGAACTTGACCACGTCGCCCTCCTGGCTGCTCAGGGAGGGAATGCTCACGATGTCCTTGAGGAAGTTGGCCAGCGCGTCCTCGCGCTTCTTGGCTTCTTCGTACAGTTTCGAACTCATGTTGGATCTCCTTGCTTTCTTACAGGGCCTTCAGCAGGCCGGTGGCGTCGTTGAACTCGTTGATCAGCTGGTCCCATTCGTCCACCTGTTCCTGGCCGAACATCTCCGTCCAGAAATCCTCGTCCCACATGGCGCGCAGGTCTTCGCTGTCCTTGGCCTGCTGCTCCACCCAGGTGAAGTACTTGAAGTTGTGGAGCGACTTCTGGTCGAAGTAATT
>JAHDSS010000528.1 GCA_018432565.1 Kiritimatiellia bacterium | reverse complement strand
TACATGCAGTGGCCGCTGCTGTCGCTGGGCTGGGTGCTGAGCCTGCTGCAGCGGTCGCGGGCGAGCTGGGGACGGATCCGCGAAGTGCTGGAACAGGAGCCGGCGATTCGGGATCCGGAAAGCGGGGGGAAGGCAGGGCATGGCGATGCGGAGGAGGCGGAAGGATCGGAATCCCGGCTCGGTGGGGACACCTCGCCCTGCCTTTTTCAATCTGATTCGACATCGGTAGGGCGAACCGTCCCGGTGAGCCGGCCTTTTCGTGCGGGTACGGATGCGCCTTTGGATATCGAGTTTGACCATGTGACGCTGAAGGCGGGGGACGCCGTGCTGCTGGATGACATCCGCCTGACGATTCCGGCGGGCCTGCGAATCGGGATCACGGGCCCGACGGGGAGCGGGAAGACGTTGCTGCTGTCGCTGCTGCCGAGGCTGATGGATGCGACTTCGGGATCGGTGCGGATCGGCGGACGCGACGTCCGGGAGATTCCCCTGGCGGAGCTGCGGGGGCAGATCGGCATGGCGGAACAGGAGCCCATGCTGTTTTCCGACACGCTGGCGAACAACATCGGGTTTGGCGCGCCGGACGCGACGGCGGAAACCATCCTGACGGCGGCGGATCTGGCGCATCTGCACGCGGACGTGGAGCAGCTGCCGCGGCAGTACGAGACGCTGGTGGGAGAGCGGGGGGTGACGCTGTCGGGCGGCCAGCGCCAGCGGACGTCCATCGGCCGGGCGCTGTCGCGCGATCCGCGCATCCTGATCCTGGACGACGTGCTGGCGTCGGTGGACACAGAGACGGAGGCGGCGATCCTGGGCAAGCTGCAACCCGTGTTTGCCGGGCGCACAACGCTGCTGGCGAGCCACCGGGTCAGCACGCTTTCGGGAATGGACCGGATCGTGGTGATGGAGAACGGGCGGATCACCCAGCAGGGAACGCATGAAGAGCTGGTGCGGCAACCGGGATACTACCGGCGCCTGCACGAAATGCAGCAGCTGGCGGAGGCAATGTAGCGGAGGGGTCAGGCCTTGTTTAATGCTTAAGCATAAGCATTAAACAAGGCCTGACCCCGTGTGGAAATGAAATTGAATCAACCAGATAGTCCGGCGGGAAAGCATGAGTCGCTGCGGATGATGCGGCGGCTGCTGGGGTATACGCGTCCCTACCGGTGGGCGATGGCGGGGATTTTCGTCCTGACGCTGGCGGCGGGCCTGGGGATGAACTATCCGCCGGTGCTGATCCGCAACGCGGTGGACCGGTGGATCGGGGCGACGGGGCTGCCGATGGATGCGCGCATGACCGGGCTGATGCGCACGGCGTGGCTGTTCTTCGCGGTGAGCGCGGGCAGCCTGCTGGTGCGCTACGTGCAGACGGTGATCACGGCCCGGATGGGGCAGCGGATTGTGCGGGACATCCGGCGGGACGTGTTCGGCAAGGCGCTGGGACTGCACCTGCGCTATTTCGACACGACGCCGGTGGGGCGGCTGATGACGCGGGTGACGACGGATGTGGACAGCGTCCAGAGCTTCGTGACCGACGGGGTGGTGGGGGCGGTGGCGGACGTGTTCCAGATCATCGGGGTGTTTCTGTTCATGCTCTACATCAGCCCGGTGCTGTCGCTGGTGCTGTTCGGCATCCTGCCGTTCCTGGCGGGGGCGTTTGTGTTCTCGAACAAGCGGGTGCGGGCGGCCAACCGCGAAATCCGGCGGGCGCAGTCGGCGCTGAACACGCAGGCGCAGGAGGCGCTGGCGGGCATGACGACGATTCAGCTCTTCGGGCGGGAGGGGACGATCCGCGAGCGGTTCGCCCGGCTGAACCGGCTGATGCGGGACGCGTGTTTTCTCGAAGTGCGCTGGTTCAGTTTCTACTTCCCGGTGCTGGAGCTGGCGCAGGCGGTTTCGACGATCCTGGTGCTGGGAGTGGGCGGCGCATGTCTTTTGTCGGGGCGCGGCGGGGTGACGCTGGGGGTGCTGATTGCGTTCCTGACCTATGTGCGGGACTTTTTCAGGCCGCTGGACGGGCTGTCAAACCGGGCGGGCATGATGCAGCAGGCGCTGGCGGCGTGCGAACGGATTTTCACGCTGCTGGAAGAGCGGCAGGAGGTGCCCGATCCGGAGGCGCCGGCACCGCTGCCGGCGGCAGCGGGTCCGATTGAGTTCGACGGGGTGCACTTCGCCTATGTGGAGGGAACTCCCGTGCTGCGCGATGTGTCCTTCCGGGTGGAGCCCGGAGAGACCGTGGCGGTGGTCGGGGCCACCGGTTCGGGAAAAACCACGCTGGTGAATCTGCTGATGCGGTTCTACGACGTGCAGCAGGGGCGGATTGCGATCGGGGGGGTGGATGTTCGGGCGGTGCGCCAGCAGGAGCTGCGCCGGCGGGTGGGGGCTGTCCGCCAGGAGCCGTTCCTTTTTTCCGCCACGGTGGCGGAGAACATCGGGTTGATGGATCCGGATCTGCCGCGCGAGGCGGTCGAAGCGGCGGCGCGGCACGTGAACGCGGACGGATTCATCCGGAAGCTGCCGCAAGGGTATGACACGCGGCTCAACGAGCGCGGGGCGGGGCTGTCGGCGGGTCAGAAGCAGCTGCTGGCGCTGGCGCGGATCATGGCGCGGGACCAGGCCGGCTTGCTGATCCTGGACGAGGCGACGGCCAACGTGGACAGCGAGACAGAGGCGCTGATCCAGGAGGCGCTGCGCCGGGTCATGGCGGACCGGACCGGGATCGTGATCGCCCACCGGCTGTCCACCATCCGCCATGCCGACCGGATCCTGGTCATGCAGCAGGGGCGGCTGGTGGCGCAGGGGCGGCACGAGGAGCTGCTGCGGCAGGACGGGTATTACCGGCGGCTGTACCGGTATCTGGCGATGGAGCAGGGAGCGGGGGATAGGGGGCGGGGGGAGGGGGAGAGAGGGCAGAGGGCAGGGGGAGGGGGGGCAATATCCAATTTCCAATTGGGGGAGGCGGCGTTGTGCTAGGGCAAGCAAGCCCGTGGGGGTCCGGGGGCGGGACTAATGGACCTGATTCACCCATGCCGCAAGGGCATGGGGGTCTAGGGGGCGGGCCTGATTTACGCGCTCAGGCCTTGGGGGTCTGAGGGGCGGGCTGGAAGCAGAGGCGGAGGAGGACGATGACGGGCCAGGCGGCGAGGACGGCGGCGGTGGCGATCCAGAGCCGGGGGGGGAGCTTGGCCATGAGGTCGCCGCCCACCCAGAGCCAGACAAAGACCGGCAGAATGACCTGGAGGAGATTGGCGCCGCTTTGGCCGAGGTCGTGGAACCGGTGGGAGAGGACGAGCAGGACGAGATACGTGGCGATGACGGCGACGGGGGTGGCGATCCAGGCGGTGACGGGCGGGGACGCCTGAAGGCTGTTCCAGTAGGTCAGGGCCAGGACGGCGGCCAGGGGCAGAAAGCGCGCGGCAAAGGCGCCGCGGCCGGTGCTTTTGCGGAACTGGGTTTCGACGGCGAGGCAGCGGTCCTTGATCCAGAGCTGCCGGGGAATGGGCGTATGAATGTGGTGGGCGGTGGTCATGGCGGGACTCCTATTCCTGAATGGTCTGTTCCTGGGCCTTGTTCAGGGCCTTGGCTTCGGCGAGAAGAGCGCGGGCATCGCTGTCGCGGCCCTTGAGGTTGATGGCGTTCTGGGCGTTTTCGATGGCGGCGGCGGCGTCGCCGGCGGCGAGGGCGGCGCGGGCGGCGGCGACAAACTCGTCGTGGAAGGTGTTCACGATTTCCCGGGCATCGGCCTGATCGGGGAAGAGGCGGAGGACGCGCTGGGCGTCGTCGATGGCGTCATTCATGCGGCCTTCCTGGAAGGCCAGGGCGGCGGCGGTGACGTAGTGGTCGAGGGCGAGGGGCTTCATCCGGCGGTATTCGCGGACGCCGACGATGGCGCCGCCGAGGCCGAGCAGGACCATGAAGGCGATGACGGCGCGGCTGGCGAGGGGTTTGTTCGTCTGCCGGAGGAGCAGCGAGAGCATGGCGCAGCCGCCGAAGAAGGCGAAGCAGGT
>JAHDSS010000147.1 GCA_018432565.1 Kiritimatiellia bacterium | reverse complement strand
GCAAGGGCGCGGGGGTCTTAGCGGCTCAGGCGCAGGACGCGGCAGGCGCGGGGGGGGAGGTCGGCGGAGAAGGAGTCCATGGGGCCGAGGTCTTCGCGGGCCCAGAGGTCGCGGACCCGGGCCGGACCGGCGAAGCCCAGCATGGCGAAGTTGACCCGGCGGGGGCGCGGTTCGGTTTCGCGGTTGAAGAGGCCGACGATCCAGTCGCCGTTGGTCAGTTGTCCGAACCAGATCTGGCTGTCCTCGTCGGCGGGTTCCCAGGAGAGGGGCTGGCCGACAAAGCCATCGCGATTGAGTTCGAGCAGTTCGGGGTTGGTATAGAACCGCAGGTTGTCGCCGATGGTGTCGTGCTGGTCGGCGACGGCGATGGGGGCGCCGGCGAGCAGGCACAGGGAAATGACGCTGCGTTTTTCGTCGTCGGTGGCGAAGGTGTTGAGGCGGATGAAATCGGGATCGAGGATGACGCGTCCGCGGCCGGCGATGCGCGACCAGTAGGCGAGGCCGTCGGCGGCGTTTCCGTAAACCGACCAGCCTTCGCGTTTCCGGCCGCGGAACCAGTCGCTCCATTTGGTCCAGCCGCCTGTGCCGGTGTCTTCGCTGATGCGGATCATGTGGCCGTATTTTCGTTCGGCGGCGGCATCGTGGTGGAGATGGGGCATGACGAGGCTGAGAAACAGTCCGCGTTCGTCGGCGGCTTCGCGCATCCAGCGCAGGGCGGTTTCGTAGTGCTCGCGGGGGCGGTCGGGGCCGACGCGGCCCTCCCAGCGGTCCTGGCCGTCCTCGTACCACGACAGGAAATCGATGCGGCAATACGTCACGCCCATGTCGGCGTAGAAATGGATCCAGCCCTTGACGTATTGTTCGGCGCCGGGGCGGTCCACCTGCACCCAGGGGAAGCGGGCGTTTTCGGCGGGGTTTTTCAGCGAAGAGACGGGGATGTCGGTGCCGACGATCTTGCGCTCCTGGTCGTCGTCGTGCACGTGGACCCAGAGGGGGTTGCCGTACATACCGAGGGTCATGCCGCGCTGCCGCAGGTGATCGGACCACCAGGCATAGTCGTGTTCCCAGTGGCGGGAGTGGGAGAGGCGGTAGCCGTTTTTGTTGAGCTGCGAGGTGTCGCCCCAGCCGTCGATGCAGATCAGGTCGTAGCCGAACGGCTTGAGGGCCGTCTCGACCCAGTCGATGTTGGCGAGCCAGTCGGCTTCGGAGACGTGGATGTCGTGCTGGCCGGCCTGTTCCTTCAGGATCTGGTTTTCATAGACGCTCCAGGACAGCGGAGCGCGGAAGGGATTGGATTGGGCCGCGGCGGTCACGGCGCAGGCCGCGGCCGCACAAACCAGAACGGCCGGTTTTCCACGCCGTGGAACCCCTTTTTCCACGGCATGGAAAACTCCGGGCACGGGGCGGGTTGCCCGGTGGTCAGGCTTCGACCTGGACGGCCTTGGAAGACTGCCAGACGCCGTGGATGTTGCAGTAGGCGACGGCCTGGAAGACGCCGGACTTGGCCAGTTTGACGCTGGCGGTCATGCTGGGGTTGGTGAAGGCGGGGCCGGTGTCGTCGGTGGTCGAATCGCCGTGGGCGGTGAATTCGGCATGGGCGAGCTGGATGGGCAGCTTGGCGCCTTCGGGCAGGTAGTAGAGCGAGATCCAGCGGATATGGTGCTGGACGGTGTTGGGGTGGGCGATGGCCTTGCCGAGGCCGGCCGTCACGCTGAAGAAGTCGCCGGCCTTGACGGAATCCGGCGCTTCGATGACGGGGGAGTGTTTTTCGGATTTCCAGTCGGCGCTTTGGATGGTGCTGTTGAATTCAGACATGAGGTTCCTCCTGTGGGTTGGATTTGCAGGCTTCAGCCTATCACAGACCGCAAGGAATTGTCAAATCCCGGATCGAAAAAAATGAGGGTGGGCGGGATATGGGCATTGACCCGGTTTTGCCGGTTCTGTGACAATTCAAGGCAAATGGAACAACCCCAAGGAGGAGTCCGCATGAAAACAAGATGGCTGGTTCCGGTTCTGATCCTGGCGTGCGCGGCGTCGGCCGGCGCGGTGGAAATCACGCTGAAAGACGCGGACATGCGTCTGCAGCTGTACGGCTACATCCGGGCAGACCTGTCGCACGATTCGCAGGCGACAGCGCCCAAGGCCGATTTCGCCTTCTGGGTGCTGCCCGAGCTGGACGGCGAGAAGGATGCCCAGACGCATCTGGGCGCCCGGGAAACCCGCGTGGGGTTGAACCTGTTCGGGCCGGACGCGGGCGAGTGGAAAACGACCGGCAAGATCGAAGTGGATTTCTACGGCGGCGGGAATCCCAATTCCTACAGCCCGCGGATCCGGCTGGCCTATCTGGACCTGGCCCACTCGTCCGGGCTGTCCATCCGCGCCGGCCAGGACTGGGAGACCTTCGTGGAGGTGATTCCCCGGATCGTGAACTTCGCCTATCTGGCGGACATCGGAGCGCTGGGGCTGCGGCGGCCGCAGGCGCGCGTGACGCAGGAGCTGAAGTTCAGCGAGACGACCAAGCTGGTGGCGAAGGCGGCGGTGGCGCAGACCGTGGGCGAAGACCTGGACGGCGGGGGATTTGACGACGGGGCGGATGCCGACTGGCCCACGTTCCAGTTCAATGTCGCGCTGCACCAGAAGCTGTGGGCGGAGAAGTGCGCGCGCATCGCGTTTTCGGGCCACTACGGGCGCGAGACGCTGGATGCAGCCGTCAGCAATGCCGTGACGGGGCTGGACGCGGAGGATTACGACACGTGGTCGGCGCAGGGGTCGGTGTATCTGCCGCTGACGAAGTGCCTGGCCGTGCAGGGGAACCTGTGGACGGGCGAGAACCTCGACACGTACTACGGCGGCATCGGGCAGGGGGTCAACATGGGGCTGGGCGAGGCCGTGGCGTCCAAGGGCGGCTGGGCCCAATTGCTGTATGACCCGACCGAGAAGCTGTGCTTCGGCCTGGGCTACTCGATGGACGATCCCGACGACGACGATCTCAGCCCGGGCATGCGGGCCAAGAACCAGCAGGCATTCGTGAACGGCTTCTACAAGCTGACGCCGGCGGTGACCGTCATGGCGGAGTACGCCAACATGACCACGGATTACGTGGACGGCGACGAGGCCTGCAACAACCGCGTGCAGGTGGCCGTTCGCTACGCATTCTGACCGGCCGGGAGGTTGCGACCACGGGCCGCCTTCGGGCGGCCCTTTTGCTTGCTCAGAACACTTCGATGGCGGTGTTTTCCAGCAGGAGATAGAAGGGGCTGGCGGCGAAGGAGGGGGTGGTCTGGTCGCCGACATAGAGGTCGAGATGCATGGTGCCGCCGTAGCCGGGCTCGAAACGGTCCTGGACGTTCCAGGTGGCATCAAGCAGCCGGCTCTCGACCGCGGAGGGGATGGGCGAGCCGTTTTCGAGGAGGGGGCCGACGAGGCGGAAGCGGGTGCCTCGGGGCAGGCCGCTTTCGTTGGCGGCGGCGGTTTCGAAGGGCCGCAGGGAAGAGCGGTAGGCGTCGGGCGGGAAGGAGCTGATCCAGAAGTTGCCGCCGTAGGAGCCATTGAGATACTGCCCGGCATAGGGGCCGGAGGTGAGGCGGCCGGAGCCTTCGAGGCGGACGGCGGCGATGAAGTCGGCGGGATAGGCGCCGAGGTCCTGGAGACCGGAGACGCAATCGATGGAAGTGCAGCCGGTGACGGCCTGCGGGGGGCCGCCGAAGAAGGACTCGACGGGGGTGTAGTAGAACGTGATCTTGTAGCGATCGGGCAGGACGGTGCCGCCGCCGGGCGAGTCGTCGTCATCGCTGCAGCCGGCGCAGAGCAGCAGCGCGGGAAGGAGGGCGAGGGCGATCCAGCGGGAGGGGGTTGCGTTCATGGGGAACAATCTACCCCGGTTTGGCGGTTTTGCAGGCGGCCCGGGTCAGAAATCGCGGGCGAGGGAGTCGAGTTCGGCGGGTGAAAGTTCGCGGAGGGGTTTGCCGCGCAGGGCGGATTCGGTCAGCGGGCCGATGCGGATGCGGCGGAGACGCTTCACGCGAAGGCCGAGGGCGTCGAGCATGCGGCGGATGTGGCGGTTGCGGCCTTCGCCGAGGACGATGCGCAGGGAGGGGGGGCGGCCGGGGCGCGAGGCTTCGGGCACGACTGACAGGGCGCGGAGAAGCTCGCCGTCGTCTTCGACGCCCTCGATCATGGCGGCGATCTGCTCGCGGGTGGCGAAGCGGTCGGTCCAGGCGCGGTATTCCTTTTCGACGTGATGGCGCGGGTGGGCGAAGGCGTGGGCGAGGTCGCCGTCGTTGGTCAGCAGGATGAGCCCTTCGCTGTCCCAGTCGAGGCGGCCGATGGTGTAGAGCCGCAGGCGCCGGTCGGCGCCCATGCGCGCGGCCCATTCGACGATGGTGGGGCGGCCTTCGGGGTCGTGCGAGGTGCACATCAGATTGCGGGGTTTGTCGGCCAGATAGGTGCGGTGCGGCTCGGGACGGACGCCGCGGCCATCCACGGCGACGCGCTGCCGGTCCGGGTCCACGCGCGTGCCGAGCTGCGTGACGGCGGTCCCGTCCACCTGCACACGCCCTGCGGTGATGAGTTCCTCGCAATGGCGACGCGAGCCGACGCCGGCGGCGGCGAGGAATTTCTGCAAACGGACTCCGCCGGGGAGGGGGGGGAGGGGGCCGGGTTCAGGGTTCAGGGGGGGGGATTTCATCACAGGGGCCAGCGCAGAGTGGTGCGGAAGAGGATGTGGCCGAGGGCATCGAAGACGGATTCCTTGAAGCTTTGGGAGAGGGTATCGCGTTCGAGGGGCAGCTGGGCAACGGCCTCTTCGAAGGCGGCCTTGCGGTCGGGATCGACGGCCAATGCTTCGTGGCGGCGTTTCAGTTCCTGGCGGTCGCGGAATCCGGCGGTGGTCTGGTATCCGAGCTGGGCCATGGCGAGTTCGCCGCCGTCGAACCAGGCCAGGGAGCAGCCCTTGCAGAGGTCCAGGTGCAGATCGAAGCCGGGGATGTGGAGGGGCTGCTTGGCCATGACGCCGCGGCAGCGCGGGCAGCGGAGGACGTGGGCGGAGTCGCCCTGGAATCCGTCGCGAGCTTCGGTTTCGAGTTCGGCGAGGCCTTTGGAGGGCAGGCGCCGTATGGCGTCATAGCGGGTCAGCTCGACCAGATGGCCCTGGCATTCCGGACAGCGCAGGACGCGGAAGCCTTCGTAGTCTTCCGGCTCGAGCGCGACATCGCAGATGGGGCAGGGACGGGTGATCATGGGTTTTCCACGCCATGGAAAAATTTCCTCGGCGTTTTCCACGCCATGGATCCGGCGGCTGCCGGACCACGGTGTGGAAAATTCCAACCGGTTTTTCCACGGCATGGAAAACAGCATCGCATTTTTTCCACGGCATGGAAAACAGGTTTCCACGGTGTGGAAAATCCGGAATGGGTGCCGGGCGGGGCGACAAGACTCTCCGGGGCTATCTTCTTGCCGTCAGGTCGAAGCGTCCGGATGGAGGTCCGATGCGGAGGCAGGTAGCGGTTGGAAGGGAAAAACTCCGGCGGTAATAGTCCACATAGATAATTAACTGTGTGGATAATGGATATTCAAAAAGTTGAAAAATATGCTTAAAATAGAAAATACTTTCTCATATAGTTAATTAACTATGTGGTAAATTATCTCCGCATAGATTGTTAACTAATAGAAGAAAATCAAGGTGGGGGGATCAGGAGGCGCCGGGCGGCGAGGAAGTCGGGGGGCGGGGGGGCGGTGACGGCGAGGGGGGCGCCGGTGCGGGGGTGGAGGAGTTGCAGGGAATGGGCGTGGAGCATCTGGCGGGGGATGCTCAGGTCGGGGGGCAGGCCATGGCGGGGGCGGCCGTAGGTGGTGTCGCCGACGACAGGATGTCCGAGGCGGGCCATGTGAACGCGGATCTGATGGGTGCGGCCGGTTTCGATGCGCACGCGCAGGAGCGCGGCGAGGGGGCCGGCGGCGAGGGTTTCGTAGCGGGTGAGGGCGGGGCGGCCTTTTTCCGTGACGGCCATTTTCTTGCGGTGGACGGGATGGCGGCCGATGGGGAGATTGATCGTGCCGGCGGGTTTGGCAGGGGTGCCCCACACGAGGGCGAGGTATTCCTTTTGGACGGTGTGGGCGGAGAACTGGGCGACGAGGGAGGCGACGGCTTGTTCGTTCTTGGCGACGACGAGGACGCCGGAGGTGTCTTTGTCGAGGCGATGGACGATGCCGGGGCGGAGTTCGCCGCCGATGCCGGCGAGATCGGTGCAGTGGTGGAGAAGAGCGTTGACGAGGGTGTCGGCGGCGTGGCCGGGGGCGGGGTGGACGACGAGGCCGGGGGGTTTGTTGAGGATGATGAGGTCGGCGTCTTCGTGGAGGATGTCGAGGGGGATGTCGGCGGGGAGGAGGCCGACGGGTTCGGGGGGCGGGAGGGTGCAGGCGAGGGTGTCGCCGGGGGCGAGGGGGGTGTTGGGTTTGAGGACGGGGGCGCCGTTGAGGGTGACGCGGCCGGATTCGATGAGTTGTTTCCAGCGGGAGCGGGAGATGGCGGGGTGGGCGGCGGCGAGCCAGGCGTCGAGGCGGGGTGCGCGGCGGTCG
>JAHDSS010000237.1 GCA_018432565.1 Kiritimatiellia bacterium | reverse complement strand
GAGTTGTCGCTGGGGCTGGCCAACGGCGAGGCGAAGGAGCATGTGTATGATTATGACGGTCCCGGGGGCGCGCGGCGCCAGCTGAGCCGGCTGGACTGGGACATCAAGAACGTGGTGATGGGCGGGGGCAGCCTGTCGGTCCGGCCGTTCAGCGGCCAGAACCCTTTTCTGGAGCGGTTCACGGTGAACGGGGGGATGTGGATCGCGCTGACGGAAGGCAGCGGGGAGATGGACGACTACGACTGGCTGGACACCGGGTCCGCGGACTGGACGCACTATTCGCTGTCGGACGTGGACGTGACGGAAGGCTACAGGCTGGATCTGAACCTGGCGTTTGACGTGTGGGCGAATCCGTCGTTCGCGGTGCGGGCCATGGCGGGTTACAAGCAGGACGGGTGGAGCTGGGAAGACAGCGGAGACTACCTGCTGTATCCGGAGTACGGCTACATTCCCCAGTACCTGGACGGCGAAAACATGATCAACTACGAGCAGGAATTCCGCATGCCCTATCTCGGGGCGACGGTGGACTGGACCTGGGAGGCGTTCACGGTGTCGGGATATCTGACATGGAGCCCGATCGTGGAGGCGACGGACTGGGACGAGCATGTCGCGCGCGATCTGCACTATAAAGATACCTTCAAGGACGGCGACATGCTGGGACTCGGTATCGAAGCACGCTATGATCTGACCCAAATGGGCTTTTCTGGCTGGTTTTTAACCGCCGCGTTGGAGTATCAGAAGATCGATCGTATTGTGGGCGACATGCAGATGGTCGATATTGTGACCGGCGAGTCGGGCGGTTACACGGATGTGGCCGGCATCGAAAACGAAACCCTGATGATTTCAGTGGGCGGCGGACTCCGCTTCTAGGCTGAATGATTCCAGGTTAGGCACACGAGAGGACAGCAGCAGCATGAGACGATGGATGGTGGCAGGCACGGCCGGGATGGTCGTTTGGGGCATGGCGTTGGCGGCGGGAGCGCAGGCGGAGGCGCCGGCGCCGGAGGCCTCCGCGCCGGAATGGGCGCAGGGGCTGTGCGGCGCGGTGGACGAGGGGGTGCGCGTGCTGGAAGAGATCCGGTTGTCGCCGGAGGGATCGGTGGCTCGCGCGGCGCTGCTGGAAGCGCTGATCCGGGCCGCGGAGCCCGGGGCGGAGTTTTTCGACGGGGCGGATCCGGCGGCGGCCCGCCGGGAAGGCTCCCGGACGGCCTGGGAGACGGGGCTGGTGCTGGTGCCCTCGGAAGGCGGTCCCCGGGTGGCGGCGGTCCGGGAGGATTCGCCGGCGGCCCGGGCGGGGCTCGCGCCGGGAGAATGGCTGGAAACGATCGGCGGCCGCGCGGCGCCGGCGGGCGCCTCGCTGGCGGAGGCGCGGCAGTGGCTGGCGCAGGGGGACAAGGCGGCCGTGGAACTGGGGGTCCTGGGGCTGGACGGCGAAAGCCGGACGGTGACGCTCGAACGGGTGCGCCGCGAAGGGGCCTCCGTGGCGGGCATCGAAGAGCTGCCGACGGGCATCGGCTACATCCGGGTGGCCGGGATTCATCCGGGGGCCTCCGGCGAAATCGCGGCGGCGCTGGAGAGCTGGCAGTCGGGCCGGGTGTTCGGGGCGATCCTGGATCTGCGCGGGGCCGACGGGAGCGCGGAAGAGGAAGTGGCGCG
>JAHDSS010000165.1 GCA_018432565.1 Kiritimatiellia bacterium | reverse complement strand
TTCGAAGCCACCGAATCGCTGGCGTTCGGCCTGGCCTACGAGAGCGAGATCGACCAGGAAGTCGAAGGCACCTATCACGTCAACCACCCGAATCCGGCCGTGGCCGGCGGCGACGGCGAAGGCGACGTCACCACGCCGTCGATCCTGCGCTTCGGCACGTCCGTCCAGGCGACCGACAAGCTGACGATCAACGCCGGCATCGTGTACACGATGTGGAGCTCCTACGAAGATCTGACCATCGACTTCGATCCGGCCCTGCTGGGCGCGGTGGCCCAGAGCTCGAAGGTCAAGGACTGGGATGACGTGTTCCGCTACCAGATCGGCGCGGAATACGCCCTGAACGAATGCTGGGCGCTGCGTGCGGGCTACATCTACGACGAGACCCCGATCCCGGACGCCCATGTGGACTACATCGTTCCCGCGAACGACCGCCACCTGATCAGCCTGGGCGTGGGCTACCAGAAGGACAACTTCTCCTGCGATCTCGGGTACACCTACCTGATGATCGAAGACCGCGACGTGGATGCGCGGCCCCAGGACGGCGTCCTGGCGGGCGAATTCAAGGATGGCGACGCCCACATGATCGGCGTCTCCGTCGGCTACAAGCTGTAGCATTCCAGCCTATCCAGGCTGAAGCCCCGGAACCCCCGTTCCGGGGCTTTTTCGTGCCCCTCAACGGATTATACAAAACGCCCAACGTGCATAGAGACGCACAGAAATGCACAGAATGGCAAAATTCCTTTCTGGAGAAGGAAATGTTATATAAATAGATTTCCCGGGAAACGCGGAATCCGGTCAGGGAACCATCTGCGAATCAAAACTCGAAGATGACGGAAATCAATAAGCGAAATAGGATCGAGCTGCCCAGGCAAATGTTGGTGCAAGACAAGGAGGTCATTGGACCCGAGGCACCCGAGGCAACATGATTTTGACTGATTGCAAGACATGGGACGTAGATGGTAGAAAGGATTGAAATGTAGTAGTTGGCAAAGTGGAAGTCTCTAGGGCTCGGACAGAGAACAGGAAGGTTTTTTCTCAAAGTGAAGAAGATAGCCAGACAGTGGAAAAATGCCGAGCAAAGCAAGTTGGAGGAGGTCGAACTCCCCGAGCGCAGCATTCTCCCGGTATGTCGGCGCATCTACCTGGAGTTCGTTATTCACAGCCAGAAGTGGGGCTTCCCAACCAATGCGGGCATCGCGTTGATTTATTTACATCTTCATCCGGACGATTTGGAACCTGCGGCCATCGCCCAAAATGCTCTCTTCCCCCGCCAGACCATGACATTCATTCTCGACTCCTTTGAAAAAAAGGGTCTTGCCGGCCGTAGGCCGCATCCGAGAGACCGTCGTCGCAAGATCATCCAGCTGTCCCCAAAGGGGAAGCAACTTGCCGAAGCCATGTTCAAAGACTACTTGGATTTTGAGCAAAAGGCGCTACGGTCTTTTGCGGACAAAGAACTGCACACGCTCAAGACGTCATTGAGCCGTTATGCCGATGCGCTTGCCGGGCAAAACAAATGAGTCCATTTCTGGGAAGAAATTGCGCGCACTTCGGCATATTGCTGGTTTTGCTTGGCAAACTTCAATTGCGTCAATTTTATCGCCTCTTTCAATGAATATCGCCAATCTCTGCCGCCGCATTAGCCCTCAAGAGCCAAGAGCACATCCCGTTTTGATTCCCATCTCGGTTTGGTTTCGTGAATTTACAGACAAGCGGCGTTCGGGGTGGGTCGCATCCTGCTTGTTTGTCGTATTGACGGCAAACGGGTGTGCGCATTTTCCCGTTAATGACCCGCTGAAAACCGTCAACTGTCAGGCGGGTTATCGCTTCCGGAATACGTCCTCCCTGGTAAATTCTGAAGAATTGTTGCTGGTTCTGGCCTTTTCCGGAGGGGGCACGCGCGCGGCAGCCACGGCTTATGGCGTCCTTGAAGGTCTTGCTCAAACCCCCGTGGGGCCACCGGACAGGCCGCATCGCTTGTTGGATGAAGTGGATGCGATATCGTCGGTATCCGGCGGCAGCTTCACGGCGGCCTATTACGGATTGTTTGGAGATCGAATCTTTTCGGACTTCGAATCGCAATTTCTGAAAAAACGCGTGGCTTCTGCATTTGTGCGCTCCACTCTTTCCCCGTGGAATTTAACCCGATTGGCTTCGGCCACGTTCAGTCGAAGTGATCTGGTCGCCGAGACCTATGATCGCTTGTTGTTCCGTGGCGCGACGTTTGGCGATCTGGCGGCCCGATCCAACCGGCCCTTTATCATCATCAACGCCACGGACATCGCGTTGGGGGAGCGTTTTGCATTTACCCAGGACCAGTTTGACCTGATCGGGTCGGATCTGTCCCGGTTCCCGCTCGGGCGCGCGGTGGCGGCTTCCGCCGCATTCCCGGTTCTGCTGAATCCCATTGTGCTGAAAAATCACGCCGCGGAATGCCGCTGTCCCGAGCCCAATTGGATTCGTTTCGCCTTGGCGGATCCTGACGTATCGGATCGGCGAAGAGATCGGGCCCTGGCGCAACGCTCCTATCTTGACGGGCAGCGACGTCGCTTCATCCATCTGTTTGACGGGGGCATCACGGATAATCTGGGCTTGCGCGGTGCCGTGGATGAGGCCATCGAGCGTGGGAATACACTCGATGCTTTTCAGCGCTTCCATATGGAGAACGTGAAACGGATCGCCGTGATCCTGGTTGATGCCCAGGTAAAGGCCGAATTCGGCTGGGATTCCACAGAACGGTCGCCAGCGTTCGGGGCCATGCTTCGGTCGATATCGCAGGTGCCGCTCAATCGTTCTTCTCGGGAAACAATTGCCTTGTTCAAGGAAATGGCGAAGGATTTTGAGGCGGATCCCAGGACAAACGGCGCGGAGAATCCAGTGCCGAGTCTGGAGATTTATACGGTCGAACTGCATTTTGCCCAGATGGCGGATGATGCGGAGCGCCGTTTTTTCAATTCGGTCCCGACGCAACTCCAGCTCCCGCCGAAAACGGTGGACCGGTTGCGGCACATGGCCGCTCGGGAATTGTCCGACAACAAGGAATTTCGCCGGCTGATCGCGGATTTGAAACGGGATTTCAAATAGACGGGCCATTCGGTCCACCGCGCCGACGATGGGCGGCGGGACGGAAAAATGAATTTTTCCCGCCGCGAATTTGTCACTGAAGAAGACAACGGCGGCGGAGCTTATCTGCGGCACAACGGACACGGCGACAACGGGATGCTGTTGTAGAGCTGTCGTTGCGCGACCGTTCTATAAACCATTCCTGGTATCGAAACGGCGATTGGGCCTTAAAATATATGTTGCACTATACCGACCAGTCGGTATAGTCATGATCATTCAAGCGATATCAGGAGAAATGTCATGGGTGCAAAGCCATCAGCGCGCGAACGGATCATCGATGCCGCCGAACAGGTCGTATTAAAAGAAGGGGCATCGCACATGACGCTGGATGCCGTTGCGGCCAAAGCCGGCGTCAGCAAGGGCGGGTTAATCTATCATTTTGCCAGTCAGCGCGATCTTCTTCAAGCCATGTTGCAGCGATTCATCGATCGCATGGAAGTCCGAATGGCCCAGTCCCGGGCGCGACTTCCGGATACTCCCGCGCGGAACATCAAGGCGTATATCCATGCGTGGTTCACCCTTGGCGGCGAATATCGTCGAACC
>JAHDSS010000234.1 GCA_018432565.1 Kiritimatiellia bacterium | reverse complement strand
TGCCAACTCTCCGCTGAACGAGGCATCCAGGTACGTGTGCTGACCGGCACCGACATGGATACAACGGCCAATCGTCCGGTGCTGGAGCGTCTTCGGCAGCATGGTGTCGATGTATATGTGGTTTCTCCAGAAGGGGCCGGTCGCCTGCACCATAAGTGCGCCGTGGTGGATGGAAAGGTTGTTCTGACCGGCGCGGCCAATTGGTCCGAAGCCGCTGAGGAAAGCAATCACGAGGATGTCCTCGCGCTCTATTCGCCCGAACTGGGCTCCCGCTATCTGGCCCGCTTCGACGAAATCCAAGCCGACGGCAAACGGCTCGAAGGCCCGCCTCCGTCCCCAATGGCCCGCCGGGTCAACAACCGCTTGCCCTCGCCACCGCGCAACTTGCCGGGAACTTCTGCAACGGCCGATCGGACGCGCGTCTATTTTACCCCCGCCCGGCAAGCCATTCTCGATGACCTGATTCCCCTACTGAAAAACGCCCGCACCGTGGATGTCGGCATGTATCTGATTACCGACCGGGAACTCATGGATACCCTGGCGAAGATTTCAACGAATGCCACCGTTCGCCTGGTTGTGGATTCCGTTGCCGTGAGCGGCCGGGGCCTGGGCGATCTGCAGGCACTGTGGGATGCCGGGGTGCAGGTCGCCTGCTTCCACAAAGACCGCGCTTCCATGCATCTCAAGGCCGTTGTTATTGATGAAAGGTACGTCTGGACCGGCTCCGCCAACTGGACCCCCACCGCCCTCGACGGCAACTACGAAGACATGCTCTGGATCGATTCGCCCGCTTTGGCCCGGCTCTATTCAGAAAACCTGAGCGCGATCATGGCCGACAGTCGCTCTTTCGAGACCAAAGCCCTTGATCTCTCCGCTGCCGATGATTCCCGTATCGATCCCGATTTTTGCCCCGATCTGCCCGCCACCGGCCCTCGCACCAACTTTACCGACCTTGGCCGGGTACCGTTCCCCGCGTTCGAAGGCTCAGGAAAGGTTGCCTATCTCCCCGACGAAGAACTACAGCCCGCGCTGCGCAAACTGATCCAGACCGCCCGCCAATCCATTTTCATTGGCATGTACGTGTTCTCCGAGCAGAAAAGCGCCGCCCCCTTCACGGAAGAAATCGTCAGCGATC
>JAHDSS010000336.1 GCA_018432565.1 Kiritimatiellia bacterium | reverse complement strand
TGTTTCCGCCGCAGGCACGGGGGCGGTTGATCCAGCACCGGCCGGACGAAGCGCAGGGGCTGGAGGCGGGGGAGGCGTTCGCCAGGGATGGAAATTTTCCCGCCGAGAACCGCCTGGCCGCCCCGGATGGAAAGGGTGCGGAGCCGCCCGGGGGCGAGGGGGGCGGAAAAGGCATAGCGGCGGTTGCCGAGGTCAGCGGAAAACTGCAACTCAAGAGGGGCGGGATGGCCGTCCATGCGGAACGTGAAGCGGGCGTTTTTTCCGTCGCGCCGGAAGCGCAGATGCAGGGCGGCGTGTTTTCCGAAGGGGAACCGGGCATCGAGTGCGTTCCATCCGGAAGGGATGTGGGGATTCAGGCGGAGGGTGCCGTCGAGGAGGCGGGGATGGAAGCCGGCGAAATCCTGGTGGGCGTTGCGGCAGAATTCGGCGGTGCTCCAGGCCTGGGCCCAGGTGCCGGAGAGGATGAGCCGGCCGCGGCGGCGCGGGATGGCTTCGATCAGTTCGCTCATGGAACCGCGGCAGCCCAGATCCAGGATCTGCCGGGCGAGGTGGCCGGCGAGCCGGGCGGCGAGTTCGGTCTGGCGCCGCTGGCAGAGGGCAGTGACGGTGAAGCCGGCGTTCCAGCCCCAGACGGTGCCGTTGTGATAGGCGGCGTCGAAGTGGTGCCAGGCATCGTTGTGGTGGCAGGGGTGGAACCAGGGATCGCGGGGGCTGAGGGATGCGATGCCGTGGGGGAACAGCAGCTCGGAGACGGCGTTGGCGACGACGCGGTCGGCCCGGTCGTCATCGAGCAGGGGCTCGATCATGGGAATGGAGAGGACCATGAGCTGGTTGGGGCGGACTTTTTCGTCGCGGCGGTTGTCGGCCTGGATGCGGTCGGCGAGGCGGCGGGTTTTCGGATTCCAGAAGCGCCGTGTAAAATTCGCGCGCAGCCGGTCGGCGATGGCGCGCCAGCGCCGGGCGGAGCCGGAATCGCCGGCGTGCCGGGCCAGGCGTTCGCCGACGAGCAGGGCGTTGTGCCAGAGCGCCTGGATATCGTTGGCGCGGTTGCCGCGGGGGGACCACGGCCGGTTCCCTTCGATGCGGGCATCCATCCAGGTGTCGGCGTCGTCGTGGGTCAGGAAGCCTTCGGCATCGGTTTCGCGCTCGAGGGCGCTGTCGAGGGCGAGCCGGATTTGCGGATAGGTCTGGCGGGCAAGGGAAAGGTCGCCGGTGGTCTGGAGGTATTCGTACAGTTCGCGGATGAGCCAGGGGGTGCCGTCGGCGGTGTTGTAGATGATGTCGGTGGCGCTGCAGACGCGGTTGGGAATGCGCCCGTACGTCGGGGAGGCGGGATCGGTGTCCTGCCAGCGCAGGAAGTTGAGAATGACATCGCGGGCGTCGTCGAAGAGGCCGGAGACCAGGAGGGTGCCGGGGACGGCGATGAAGGTGTCGCGGCCCCAGTTGTGCTTGAACCACGGCAGGCCGGCCCAGATGCCCTTGCCGAACTCCTCGGTGACGAGAAAGACGCTGGAGAGCTTGGCCCAGGCGACGGCGCGGTCGTAATCGGCATCATCGGTGGCGATCTGGCTGCGGGAGAGGAGACCGGCGATGTCGCGGGCGTGGGCGGCGAGGGCGTTTTCGTCGCGCAGGCGGCGGGCCTTGGCGAGCGCACGGGCGGGGGAGGAATCGAAGGCGAGATAGAGAACGAGGTGGCGGGCCGCGCAGCGAGATCGGAAGGCCAGGGACGGCTGGCCGTTGACGGGGGCGGCGGATTCAGGACGGACGGCGAGAGAGGCGGCGATGCCGGCCTTCAGGGCATGGCCGGGGAAGGTGGCGAGAAAATCGGCGCCGCGGGCTTCGAGGCGGGGCGTGCCGGCGCCGGCATCGAACAGGAGTTCGGCGCCGATTCGGGCGCGGCGGGGGGACTGGACGCGGACGGCGACGGCGCGGCGGCGGTGGAGGATGGAGATTTCGTCAACGGCGGTGGGGTGGAAATGGCGGATGGCGTGGGGGAGGATATCGGCGCGGAGGGCGGTGTCGTGCGGCAGGCGCCGCGTTCCGTCGTGAACGGCGATGTCGCGGAAGAGGGGCTGGCCGTCGAGCCAGTAGCCGGAGCCCCGGGCGGTGGAATGGGTGAAGCCTTCGAAGTAGCCTTCGACATTGTCGCCGTAGAAGAACTGGGCGGATTCCCTGGCGGGGATGCGGATGGCCATGGATTCAAGTTTGCGCAGCGTCGGATTCATAGAAAGCGGCGGATTGGGTGGGTTTGTACCATGTCGGCGCCAAGGGAACAAGGTTGGGGCGGAAGAGGGGGAAACAAGCGCGATCAGGGATGGAGTTTGGTGCGCCGCAGGCGGGGAAGCGTGTTTTCTGCCCAACAGAGGGTTTCACGAGCGAGAGCAACCGCCTTTTGCCAATCCCGGCGGGTTACGGGGATTCCTTGACCGGGATACCGATATTGAACAGCAAATTTGGTCAACGTGGGAAGCGTACTGATGGCCAGGGGAACCACCGTGGTTGCCGGAAGATTGTCCATCAAGAAGGCCAGATCGTGGGTTCGGGGAATATCCTGGTCAAGCGCCGAAAAGATGGCTTTAAGAGATTTTTCGGCAGCTTGCTGGGCATGGAAGCACAGGTGGGCATAGCGGATGGCCGGCGTCTTGGCTATGGAGGCTAACGCCAGATCTCCTCTTGCGTCACGGAGCCATTCGGCTGGCACGTTAGCGGGCATAGATCTCGCGGCCTTCTTTCAAGGCGGAAGCGAATACGGAATCGCGTCGGTGACGGTGTCTGGCAAGCATGGAAGGCGTAGCGACGAGAAAGTCGCATGGCATGGGCTTGCGCCGGACGCCCAGATTAAGGCGGTCCGCAACGGCCGCCGGATGTTCGCGGTCGGGGACAACCACCAGAAAATCCAGATCGCGAACGGGTTTGTTCCCGCCGCGAATCGCCGAACCGAACAGGAGCACTCGCAGAGGTGCCGCCTGGGCGATGATGCCTGGCAGAACTGCGTGTACGGCGTTCTGGATTTGCCGACTGCTCATGGAGGCAATTTAACCGTCGCAGGGGGGCAATGCAATTCGGATCGTTTGCCCTGTCGGCAGCCGTGGGCGAAACCCACGGCGGCCAGGTTGTGGAAGAGGACGACATGAGCGTCCTGGAGCAGTGCGCTGCGGGCCGTCTCGGCAAGGGCGTGATTGAAACTGCCGGGGCCGGGGGAATTCAGGATGACGAGGATGTTCATGGCGGATCGGGGCGGGCGGTTCGGGGCGGGAGGACGGAGGGGAGGAGAAGAAGGGCGAGCACGCTGACGCCGCCCACGAGGTAGCCGTAGGCCTGGGTGAACACATGGTGGGAAATGCTGGTGGCCTTGGCCATCTCGGCGGGGAAGCCCAGCAGCATGAAGACGCCGGCCCAGGCGCCCTGGTAGGCGCCGAAGCCGGCGATGCCGGACACGGGCAGGCTGGCGGCCATCTCGGCGGCGCACAGTCCGAGAAACACCTTGGGAAACGGCAGGGTGGCCAGGGTGTAGCCCTGCGGCCGGAGCATGGCGAGCAGCAGGACATAGAGCGCGGAATATTTCAGCAGGCGCACGCCGAGGGAAAGGCCGAACAGGGGGGCGGCGATGCGCCGGGCGCGGGCGCGGCGGATCTGCCGGTGGGTGGCGGCCAGGAAGTGGCGGGCCCAGCGGCGGAAACGCGCGGTTCGGCCGGGGCCGGGGGGGCAGAGCCGGAAGCCCAGGCGCAGCGTGGCGGGCAGGAGGCGCAGGGCCAGCAGGGCCAGCCCCAGCAGTCCCGCCCCGGCGCCGGCCAGCACCCAGGGGGAGAACGGGATTCCGGTTCCGGCCAGGAGCAGGGCCGCGGCCAGCAGGGGGGCCAGGGCCATCAGATCGAACAGAAACGCCAGCGCGAAACTGGCGGTGGCCGCGCCCAGTTCCACGCCCAGTTTGACCCGGAGCAGATAGATATAGACCAGTTCGCCGGTGCGGGCCGGGAGCAGATCCACGCACAATCCGCGGACCAGCACGACCAGGAACAGGCGGAAAAAGCCGGGCGTTTGGCCGACCGACTTCAGCACGACCCGGTAGCGCAGGGTGCGCACCACCTGCATGGAAATCGAGAGGACGAAAAAGAGGCCGAGAAGGGGAAGATGGATGGACAGAATCAGATCGGCCACCTGCCGCCAGGTGACGTGCGCGAGCAGCCAACTGAATACGCCGGTTGCCAGCAACAGGCTGGATGCGATATACAGAAACGACTTCAGGCGGTGGTGGGCAGCCATGCACATGATCTACCATGCCGGGAGGGGAAAGACGATGAGATATTCCGGATTTCAGCGGTTTGGGATGGCCTGTCTGACGGCGGCGGCGCTGGCGGGCTGCGGATCGTCGGAAGCGCGCCGGGAAGCGCCCGGGGCGCTGCCGCTGGAGACCCCGCCCGGCCTGGCCGGCGCCCGGTTGGTCTATCAGCGCCCGGACGGCCTGTACCTGCGCGTGCTGGGGAAGGGCCGGCCCCGGCGGCTGGCGTCCGAGGGAACCTGGCCGCGCTGGGCGCCGGACGGCCGGTCCATTGTCTTTCTGCGCGGAAACCGGATCATGCGGCTGGACCTGGAGTCGGGCGCGGAAGTCACGGTGGCGGAGATGAAGAATCCGCGAACGCTGGCGGTTCATCCCGACGGACGGCAGGTGCTGGTGGCGGATGGACAGACGGTGAAGGCCGTTGCGCTGGCGGATGGCCAAACCACCACGGTGCACAGCGGCGTCGTTTTCCATGAACTGGATGTGGCGGCTGGCGGCGGGTTCTGGGTGGGCACGGTCAAATCGCTGGGCTGGCGCGTCCGGAGGGTGGATTGGCCGTCGGGGAAATCCACCGACCTGGCCCGGGGATGTTCCGCCAGCCTGTCGCCGGACGGACGGCTGGCGACCGTGAATCTGGACGGCCATGAGCAGCTGGCGCTGGTGGATGCCCGAACCGGACGGGAGCAGAAACGGCTGTCGTCGCCGGAGGGGCTGAAGCTGGACAACCAGAAATGGTCCAACCATCCTGACTGGATCGCCGGGATTGTCGAGGGGGCGGCGCAGGACATCCTTGTGCAGCGGGCGGGCGACGGCCGGGTATGGCGGGTCACGGACGAAGGGGATGCCGACCGTCCGGATCTGCGGGTGGAATAGGAAACGGAGATCCGCTCCCAACGGGGCGCGTTGAGGGGGGCGGGCGGTCAGGAGTCGAACAGAGACAGCTGATCCGTGTCCGCGATCCTGGGTTTGCGGGAGCGGGGCTGGGCGAGCTTGGGCTGGCCGGCGTCGCTGAGTTCCTGTTCTTCGAGGTTGGCGAGGATGTCCTTGGCGCGGGTGACGACTTCGAGGGGGAGGCCGGCCAGGCGGGCGACCTGGATGCCGTAGGACTTGTCGGCGGCGCCGGGGACGATTTTGCGCAGAAAGACGATGCGATCGTCCTTTTCGCTGACGAGGACATTGTAGTTTTTGACGCCGGAGAGGGTGAGGGCGATGTCGGTCAGT
>JAHDSS010000162.1 GCA_018432565.1 Kiritimatiellia bacterium | reverse complement strand
TCTCAGAAAAACGAATCCCCTTGGGATTGTTTTGCATGGCCGCCAGTACATCCTCCAATGAGGGCATGACATGACAGTACCATTAACAGTATCATTGTCAAGGCGGGTCTGCGATGCAAGTCAAACGGGCGCTAATCGGTCACGCACCGCTGCAGGTGCGGATCGGTGCGCAGGAACTGGTCGGCTTCGGGCAGGCAGTCGCGGGAGGACAGCACGGTGTAAAAATCCTGTTTGATGGACGGGGCGCGGCGGAGGGCTTCGAGCCAATCCCCCCGCCGGAAGGGGTCCGCGGCGACGGCGTTCCAGAAGCCGGTTCTGTCGAACAGGTCGGCGATCACCGCCGAGTTCTGGCCCTGCAGCAGGCTGACCAGATAGGCTGCCACGCCGACCTGCAGGCCGTGCATGCGGGGCTTGCCCCCCAGGGAGTCCAGCGCGTGCGAAATCAGGTGTTCGCTGCCGCTGGCCGGCCGCGACGATCCGCACACTTCCATGGCGATGCCGTTGAGCATGAGGGAGGTGCCGAGGAGGCGGACGCCTTCGATGTCCCGCGTGGGGCGGGCGATGAACTGGAAGACCGTGGCGTCGGACAGCAGCGCCGCGAAGTCGTCCACCAGGGTGCCGACGGCATTGAACGCCAGTTTCCAGTCCGCGACCGCGGTCAGCTTGGCGACCAGATCGCCCACGCCCGAGAGCCACAGGATTTCGGGGGCGGCCAGGCAGATTTCGGTGTCGAGGGCGACGCCGAAGGGCATGGCCGACGGCAGGGATTTGCGGCGGCCTTCGAGCGTCAGGCTGGATTGAGGGCTGCAGAAGCCGTCGTTGGACAGAGACGTCGGCACGGCGATGTAGGGCAGGCGGGTGAGGAACGCGACGTATTTGGCGACATCCAGCGCCTTGCCGCCGCCGTATCCGATGATGGCGCGGGTGCGCGCCGGGATCCGGGGAAAGAGCTCGCGGGCCTGTTCGAACGATGCTTCCTGCACCGGCCAGCGGTGCAGGACGCCGATGTCCTCGGCCTTCAACCCGTCGCAGAGACGCTGCATCAGGTCCATGTGCAGATCGGCGCTGTGCAGGACGACGATTTCGTTGAACCCGTGGCGGCGGGCGTAGAGGCCGACGCGGCCGGCGGCGCCGGGTTTGACGCGGACGAGGGTGGGAATGGCGATTTGGGTGCGGATCATGACTCCTCCAGCAGGCGGTCGGCGATCTGGGACCATGGTTCAAAGGGGTGATAGGGTTCACCGATCCTGGCCAAGTGTTCGGCCAGCCAGCCGCAGGCAAACCGCCGTTCGGGCCGGACCAGCCGCGACGGGGCGAGATCGGGCCGGCCATCGCCGGCGAACACCGCCAGCGCGTCGCGTTCGAGCGCCGCGCGGACAATGGCCGACTTGTCGATGCCGGTTTCCAGGCGGAAATAGGGCGAGTCCACGGGCAGGGAAAGGGCCAGGCCGCTTTCCGGGGCGAAAACGCCGGGATTGGCATAGACTTCAAGCTGCACACCGGCCTTGTCGAGCAGCCGGCGGATGTACCACGCGCAGCCGGCGGAGGCCACGATGATCTCCCATCCGGCCGCGCGGAGGCGGGCCACCGCCTCCGGAAGCCCCGGATCCAGTTGCATGCGCTCCAGCACGCCCTCGATGCCGGCCCAGTCGGTGCGGATGGCGCCGAAGATGCGCGCCAGGGCCTCGAAGTGGGTGATCCGTCCGGCTACGTAATCGGCCCAATGGTCGTGGTCGGCGGCAGACGGCAGATCGCGGCGGGCCAGATCGAAGAAGTCATGCTTCGTCATGGTGCCGTCGAAGTCCGAAACCAGCAGATGCCGCGGGGAAGTTCGCATGGGACCAGACTCATACCACGAAGAACGCGTCGGGGCAAATGCCCGACGGTTGTCTTCGGGGGCGCATCTGCGATTCGGTGTCGCCGGAATTGGTCCTCGTAGCGCGGGGCTCCCGTCCCGCGCGGGTCCAACCAACCGCACGCGACAGGAGCCGCGCGCCACGAAGGCAATCGTCTGTCAACCCGAGCGGAGTCGAGGGATCTCGGCATGGTCCCGCAGGCCGGCCATTGGGACTGTGCCCAGATCCCGCGGCGGCGGGACAGGTGATTTCGACTCCGGCGCTACGCGCCTTCGCTCCATATGACTGGGACGTGCGTCTTATTGCAGAGGCATTCCGCGGCCCTCCCGACAAGTATAGTTATTGCAATTACTATAGTTATTGCAATAACTATACTTTTTGGATTGCCGGAGAATTCCGGGGCCGGTTATTGGCGCCGGGAGCGGACATAGGCGGTCCAGAGGGCGTCGCGGGCGGCGCGGGGATCGGGAGCGAAGGCGAGCAGGCCGTCTTGGTGGCCGGCCATGACCAGGATGGCGACGGGCGGCAGCGCGGGCGCGAGCCGGCCGATGGCACGGGCGATTTCCGGGGTGCCGAAGGCGGCGTCGGCCGGGGTCCGGGGGGCGCCTTCGCCCAGCAGCATGCGGAACAGGAGGCGGTCGTGGATGTGAATGACGGCTCGGGCGTCGGGGCGGGCGGCATAGACAGCGCCGTGGCTCATGGATTCGGAGGAGGCCGGCAGGGGGCCGCGGCAGGCGACTGCGTTCCGTTCGATATCGAAGGAGAGGACCTCGCAGAAGTGGCGTTCGGCGATGGGATATTCGAAGCCGGTGCCGCTGGCCGTGACGATAAAGCGCAGGGTGTTGTCGAGGCGGGCGCTGAGATTGCCGTAGCCGATGCCGTCGGGCAGTACGCCGATCAGCCGCCACTCGTGGAGATCGTCGCGGATGCGGCAGAGCTCGTGCAGCCAGGGATGGCGGGGCGGCGGGGCGGCCTCGTGGGCGCAGGAGAACTTGATATAGCCTTCATCCGTCCGCATGGCGTTCCGGATAGAGGGCGAGGAGTCCCTCGCGGGTGGCAGGGGCGATGCCCCGCTCGGTGATGAGGCCGGTGACCAGGCGGGCGGGGGTGACGTCGAATCCGTAGTTGGCGGCGGGGGTCCCGGCCGGGCAGATGCGGACGGTGGCGGGTTTCCCGGCGGCTTCGTTCCAGCCGGGGACATGGGTGACCTCGTCGGCGCCGCGCTGCTCGATGACGATTTCCTTCACGCCGTCGCGGATGGACCAGTCCAGGGTGGAGGAC
>JAHDSS010000163.1 GCA_018432565.1 Kiritimatiellia bacterium | reverse complement strand
TCTGCACTGGTTCGAAACCTCCGCCGCCACCGGCCAGGGCCTGCCCGAACTTCTCGACGCCCTGCGCAAGGCCATGCCCGAATCCCCCCCTCTCTTTCCCCCCGACATGCTCACCGACGACCCCCGGCCGTTTTTCATCGCCGATGTCATCCGCGCCCGGATCAATGCCCGCCTCACCAAGGAACTCCCCCACGCCATCGCCGTCGCCGTGGACCACATCGAAGACACCGACGACCGCGTGAACGTCAGCGCCACCATCTACGTCGAGAAAAACTCCCAGCGCCCCATCGTCATCGGCAAACAGGCCAAAATGATCCGCGATATCCGCCATGCCGCGCAAAAGGATCTCGCCGCCATCTACGACAAGCCCCACACGCTCGAGCTCTGGGTCAAGGTCGAACCCAACTGGTCCCGCAACTACTGGCTTCTCAAGAAATTCGGCTACGTCAGCGCCTGACCCCCGCCCCCCCGCCCGGCTCAATACCGGTCGCCGGCGATTTCCTTCGTTGCGCCGCACGACTGGCAGGCCGGCAGCAGGCTGTGGCGGACTTTCCCGCACGACGGGCATGTCTCGAACAGCGTCGTGCCGCACGACGGACACGCATACGGCTGGTCGTCCTCCGCCGGCGCGCCGGCCGCCGGCGCCAGCGCCACCTTGTGCACCGTGCGCCGCGTCCAATACAGGTATTTCCGCGGTCCGCGCCGGATCGGATACTCGCACACCGGGCACAGATAGTGTTCGTACGCCTGCCGGTACTGCTTCAGCAGCAGGTCCAGCTTCGGCTTCACCAGCCGCCGGATCAGCCAGACAAACCCCCAGGCCACCAGCAGCAGCAGGCCGGCCGTCAGAATGTACTTGAACCAGCGGCTGGGAAACCGCTCGTGAATCACCAGGCCGGTCTTGAGGTAGATCGCCCCCGCCGTGCTGGCGAAAAGCATCCGGTACAGGCTGTCCCGCCTGCGAACCAGCACCACCGTGCAAACGGCCACCAGCGGCAGCAGCAGCGTCAGCTTCAGGATCGTGCTGCGGATCTGCTGCCGCCGCACCCCCTCGGCATACGCCGTGGCAATCGCCTCGTCCTGTTCCGAAATCCGCCGCTTCAGCGCCGCGATCTCCTTCCGGACCTCGTGCTTCTCGTTCGTGGTCCGGATGTAGCTCTCCGCCGTCGCCTTGAACTCGTCCTGGATCGCGATGATCTTGTCCAGCGAGGCCAGCACCTGCCCGAACTGCGCCTCCGACACCAGCTGCTGGTTGCGGTCCTTCAGCTTGAACAGGTTGTCCACCGTGATCTGAAGGCTGGACGACGAATCCCGGATGAATCCCCGCTGCTGCTCCAGCAGGGTATGCTGGTGTTCCAGTTCCTTCAGCCGGCCCTCCAGCGCCTCCAGCCGGTCCCGCAAGGCCGGATCCCTCCGCTCCTTGAAAAACGCCTCCCGGTCCGGCCGGCGGAACACCGCGATGTCGTTCAGCAGAAACCCGACCGACCAGTACACCAGCACCCCGAACACCACCGCCAGCAGCAGAATCCCCGTCCGCATCCACAACGTCCCGCGCGCTTTCTTCATCCGGACTCTCCTTTCGGACATGACCTGGCGCGCCTGGCAGGACTTGAACCTGCGACCGCCGGATTAGAAATCCGATGCTCTATCCAACTGAGCTACAGGCGCATTAGCCGGTTCATCATACCGCACCCCCCCGGGCTTTCAACGTTTACTTCCGGCCTCCGCGCCTGGGCTTGTCCTTAGAGCCTCCCCGTCTAAGACCCCCCCGGGCTTGCCCCGTGGGTGAATCAGTTCCGACCAACCTCGCGCCCGCCAATATCCCCCCACCCGACTCTGCTGTAGCTGCGCTCGCCGAGCGCGGCGACTCTGCTTTCCCCAATCCGGGCAAGACGGAGGTTGCCCCTTCGGAAATCTCCTGTTGCGGATTTTCGCGCCTTTGTCTCCCCTTTCACCGTCCCCCCATTCGTCCCGAATCCGTCCCGACTCTGCAAGAGGTCGGGATCCGTGAAATCCGTAGCTGGCTATTCAGGCTGTTCGATCCCGACGCGCCCAGCGGGCGCATCTACAACCGACCCCTTCTCCGTGGATCTCCGCACCCTCTGCGGCAAATAGTCTTCTCCATTCATGCTTTTCGCACTTTTGGCGTGTTTCGTATCATTCTCGCCAGTCGGGTTGCATTTTTCCCACTAAGTTTATTTTAATATTGATTTTGTAAACTCTTGATTTACATTTAAAGGAACAAAGCAAACCAGATCGTGTTGAAGGTTCAAATCCGTGTCGTAATGTAAATTCAGAGTTGTCAAAATGAAGTCTAAATTAAACCACTTGTTGAAGCAATGGCCGAAAGGGACGGTGGCGACCGCCACATGGCTTCAACAGAACGGCGTTTATCGCCAGTTGGCCCGACAGTACATGGCCAGCGGTTGGATGGAGCCGTTGGGGCATGGGGCATTCGTACGCGCCGGCGAGAAAGCGGATTGGCTGGGCGGGCTCTACGCGCTGCAAACGCAATTGGGGCTTGGGATCCACGTGGCGGCTTCCACCGCCCTGTCGATGAAGGGGCGCGGACATTTCTTGCCTTTGGGCGAGAATGCCGAAGTCCAGTTGTTCGGTGAACGCCCTGATAAGCTGCCGGCATGGTTTGCGCATCACCGCTGGGGCGTACAGGTCTTGTACCACACGCCAAAGTTGCTTTCATCGTCCGACCCGGCCAGCTTCACAACCGTGGAGCATGGGGCATTTCAGGTTCGGATAGCCGCTCCGGAACGCGCCATGCTGGAGGTGTTCCACCTCGCCACGACAAACGCGGCCATCGACCACGCGCTCGAACTCATGTCGGGGTTGAGCACGCTGCGTCCCCAAGTCGTCCAGTCGTTGCTGGAAGGATGCCGCTCGGTGAAGGTCAAACGACTGTTTCTGTGGGCGGCGGCGGAAGCCCATCATGCCTGGTTGGGTCGGCTGGACGTGGAGCGCGTGGATCTGGGAACCGGCAAACGCCAGGCCTACCGGGGCGGACGGCTGGACGCGACATACCAGATCACGGTGCCCAGAAAGGACGATGCACATGTTGTTGAAACGGTTCCTGCTCTCCATGAAGCAAGGCGAACCCGATTGGGATGTGTTGGGAATCCCCCATCTGCGAAACTTGCCGGCCTTGCAATGGAAGTTGCAGAACATCCGTCGGATGAATGCAGACAAGCGCGCCAAGATGCTGGAACAACTGCGCAGGGTTCTTGAGAGCTGACCTCCCCCCCCAGGTCTTCTTGATCCTGCGACCTTGTTTCCTTCCGGCCTCCACGCCTCTTGTCGCGCCGGGACCGATCGGCTATTCTGCCGCCATGAAAGCCGCCTCCTGCCTCCCCTCCGGCTGGTTTCCGCGCGCCGCCGGCGCCGAACGCCTGGACCGCCCCCTCCCCTGCGGCGTCTGCGAAGTCCCCCCCGCTCCGCCCGCCCCGTTTGTCGAACGCCACCTCCAATGCGTATGGGCCGACAGCCGCCTGCGCCCCCCCGCCCTCACCACCCTGGAGGGCGAACGGGTTGACGTCGAACATCCCGGCGAATGGAATACCGGGCCCGGACCCGATTTTCTGAACGCCGCGCTGCGCGTCGGCCCCGACATGCGCCGCCTGAGCGGCGATGTCGAAATCCATGTCCGCCCCGGCGACTGGCAGCGCCACGGCCACGCGAACGATCCCCGCTACCGCCGGGTCTGCGCCCATGTGGCCTACTACCCCGGCTCGCTTCCCGCCGCCGAACTCCCCCCCGGCGCCCTCCAGATCGCGCTGCGCCCGGCCCTGGACGCCCGGCCGGATTTCTCCTTCGACAACATTGACCTCCTGGCCTACCCCGTCGCCGCCCGCGCGACGCCGCCCCCCTGCCGCGCCGCCATGAAACGGCTGCCCCCCGCCCGCCGCGGCGAAGCCCTGGAGGCCGCCGGCGAAACCCGCCTGCGCCGCCGCGCCGAACTGCTGCAATCCGCCATGCTCGATCGCGGCCCCGCCCAGGTGCTCTACGAAGAGGTCATGGCCGCCCTGGGCTACCGCCCCAACAAGGCCCCCTTCCGCCGCCTCGCCCGCCTCCTGCCGCTCGATGTCCTGCGCGACAAATCCGGCGGCGACCCCGTCCGCGCCTATGCCTTGCTCATGGGCTGTGCCTCCCTCCTGCCCGACCCCACCACCGGCCGACGCTCCTGGGACGCCCCCACCAAAGCCTTTATCCGCCGCTGCTGGGACGCCTGGTGGCCGCTCGCCGACGATTTTCTCTCCCGGCGCATTCCTCCCGGCGACTGGTCGCTCGCCGGCATCCGCCCCGCCAACCGTCCCGAACGCCGCCTGATGGCCGCCGCCCTCCTCTTCGCTCCCGCCCGCAGCCTGCCGGAACGGATGCAGGAAATCGCCCGCCGTCCCCGCGGCCTGCCCGCCCGGCAGCTTCTCTCGCTCTTCGACCTGCCCAAGGCGCCCTACTGGGGCCGGCGCCTGTCCTTCGCCGCCGCCCCCGCCGCGAAGCCCGTCGCTCTCGTGGGCCCGGCCCGCGCCCGGGCCATCCTCGTCAACCTGCTCCTCCCCGCTCTCGCCGCCCTCGGCGCCCCGCCCGATGCCTGGCAGGCGCTTCTCGATGCGCTCCCCGCCGAGGAAACCAACGACTTGATCCGCCAGACCGCCCTGCGCCTCTTCGGCCCCGATCACACCCCCCGCCTCTATGCCTCCGGCCTCCGCCGCCAGGGCCTCATCCATATCCACCACGAATACTGCCTCGGCGACCGCTCGCTCTGCGCCGGCTGCCCGTTTCCCGCCCATCTGGAATCCCTGGCCCCATGAAGAACGAACCCGCCCGCATCCATGCCCACCGCTTCGCCTTCCCCCCGGAGGCCGAGGACGAAAACCGGCACGTCAACAACATCGAATACGTGCGCATGATGCAGGAAGCGGCCATTGCCCATACCCGCCGGAACGGCTGGACGCCCGAAGAACTGCACGA
>JAHDSS010000102.1 GCA_018432565.1 Kiritimatiellia bacterium | reverse complement strand
GATGAGCAGGATCTGGTTGGCGGCTTCGCATTCGGCCACTTTGCGGATGGCGTCGATCTGGAGGGCGGAGAGCTTTTCCTGCGAGAGATCGATGCGGTCGAGGGCGCGGTGCTGCTTGTGGGCCTGGGTCTCGAACTCGCGCTTGAGGGCGAGGCAGGCCTTGTCGTACACGCGAGCCATGGGGCTGTCGGGGTGGGCCGGACCGCGGACGTAGATTTCCAGCGGATTTTCCTGGCGGTCGAAGGCGCGATGGAAGCCGTGGTCGGCGCGTTCCACGCGCAGCAGCTCGAGATGCTTGGCGAGCATGATGCACCAGGCGACGATGGACGCCAGGATCAGGGCGACCACGATGAACTTGCCGACGCCGTCGGAGATCCAAAACGTATCCAGCACGATGTTGGCGAGCGGCAGGCCCGCGGCGAAAGCAGTCAAACCCATGGCGACCTCATGATCCGTTGGTTGGAAAAGCCGCAGTGTACGACAAGGGGGGGCGCGGGGTCAATGCGGGGGGAGGAGGAAGGCGGTTGTCAGGGGGCGGAAGAGGAAGCGGAACTGATTCACCCACGACACAAGGTCGTGGGGGTCTGGGGAAGGAGCGGGCGGGGGGGGGCGAAATCGTCAGGCGGGTTCGGCGATGAAGCTGAAGGGGCCGGCCCAGGTGAGGCGGGCCTGGAGGAGGTCGCCGGGCGCGGCGTCGGAGCCCTCCACGAAAACCGGCTTGTAGTCGGGGGTGCGCCCGTAGCGGCGGCCGGTCTTTTCGATGGTTTCGACGAGGAGTTCGACGGGTTGCCCGGCGAGGGGGGCATGCTTGCGGGTGAGGCGTTCGCGCAGGGCGGCTTCGAGGGCAACGCGCCGGCGTTCTTTTTCGGTGTCGGGGACATCGTCGGGCAGGTGGCGGGCGGACCAGGTGAGCGGCCGGGGGGAGTATTTGGCGATGCGGATCATGTCGGGGTCGAGTCGGTCCATCAGCGCCAGGGTGTCGTTGAAGCGGGCGGCGGTTTCGCCGGGGAATCCGACGATGATGTCGGTGGAGAGGCCGGCGCGGGGGATGGCGGCGCGGATGCGGCCGATCAGGGCTTCGTATTCGGCGACGGTATAGCCGCGGCGCATGGCGGCGAGCACGGCGTCGGAGCCGGCCTGGACGGGCACTTCGAAGTAGGGGCAGAGGCCGGGGGTGCCGGCGACGGCGGCGATGAGCTCGGGGGTGACCCAGCGCGGATGGCTGGTGAGAAAGCGGACGCGGGCGATGCCGGGCACGCGGGCGGTGCGGCGGAGCAGCTCGGGCAGGCGGATTTCGCCGGGGCGGTCGAGGCCGTAGCGGTCCACGATCTGGCCCAGCAGGATGATTTCGCGCACGCCGCGGGAGGCGAGCGCTTCGACTTCGGCGAGGATGTCGGCGGACGGGCGGGACCGTTCGCCGCCGCGGCGGTAGGGGATGACGCAATAGGTGCAGGCGTGCGAGCAGCCCAGCACGACGGGGACATGGGCGACGATGCTCCGGCCGGTTTGGGAGTCGGGCAGGGGGGGCGGCAGGAAATCGTCGTGGGTCATGTCGTCGGGCACGGGAAATCCGCGCTCGCGCAGGAACCGCTGCAGGGGGCGGAGGTCGGACGGGGGCAGGAACAGGTCCACAAACGGGAACCGCCCGTGCAGGGCATCCTGTTCGCGGGAGATCCGCCCGACCAGGCAGCCCATCAGCGCCACCACCCGGTCCGGATTCCGGCGCTTGAGTTCGGCGACGTGCCGGAGGCGGCCGAGGGCCTTGTCTTCGGCCTGCTGGCGCACGACGCAGGTGTTCAGGAGCAGGAACGAGGCGTCATCGGCGTGCGCCACGGGGCGCAGGCCGGCGGATTCCAGCAGGGCGGCCGCGCGCAGGGCGTCGGCCTCGTTCATCTGGCAGCCGATGGTCCAGAGGTGATAGGTGGAAGGACGCAAGGACGCGGCTGCCGGAAGGGGCTTCAGCGTTTCCGCTTCTTGGCCGGAGCCTTGGCCTTGGGTTTGGCCTTGGCCTTGGGCCGGGCGGCCTTTTTGGCTGCCGGTTTGGCCTTGGCTTTGGCCTTGGCGGCGGACTTGGGTTTGGGTGCGGACGCTGCCTTGGACTTCTTCGGCCTGGCCTTGGCTGCCGGCTTGGCTTTTGCCGCGGCCTTGCCTTTCGCCTTCGGCTTGGCGGTCTTTTTGGCTGCCGGCTTGGCCTTGGCTTTGGCCTTGGCGGCGGGTTTGGGCCTGGCCTTGGCTTTCGGCGCGGGCGCGGCGGCTTTGGTCTTGGCCTTGGGGGCGGGCGGCGGCGGAGGAGGCATTTCGATGGGGGATTCTTCGTCGGACAGGTCCGGTTCGTCGTCGTTGAACTCTCCCAGCATCAGCAGGGTCTTCTCCTCCTCGCCGGGCTCCTCGTCCTCGTCATCGTCGAACTCGGCCTGGGCGGCGCAATCGGGACAGAGCGCGGAATTGGGGAAGCAGGCCGCGCAGAACTCGATGCCGCACATGGTGCATTCCCGCAGGAAGTCTTCGCCGTGCAGATCGCATCCGGTGCCGAACCCGCTGTAGGGGCTGAATTCCTCGTCATCAAAGTTCATGGCCGACTCCCTGTTGCGCTTGGTGATTCTGAACCGGGCGGGCCCGAGGCCGCGCCCGCTGGCACATCCGTACTGTTCTCATGGGTCATGCCGTGCGTCAAGGGGGGGCGGCAAAAAAAACGGAAAAATTTCGCGGGTGTTTTTTTGTTTGCGGCGGGGGGGGGCATTGTGGAGAGTACGGGGGTGCGCGCGGGGGGAACGCGGCGAAACCATGAAATCGGCTTTCTGGAACAAGATGATCGACCGGCTGGACCGGCTGGATCCGGGCAGCGTGCAGGCGCAGTTTGTGCGGCTGGCGGCGGAACGGGGCCAGCTGGAGACCATTTTTCATGCGCTGCGCGAGGGGATCCTGGTGCTGGATGCGGAGGGACGGGTGGCCTTTGCCAACCGGGCGGCGGGACGCCTGCTGGGGATGGACGAGGCGGCGGCCGTCGGACAGCCGATGGGCCGCTGGCTGCCGGATGTGGACGGCAAGGGGCTGGCCGAGCTTCATGCCCCTGAATGGGGCCGCATGGCCGCGCGCGAAATCGAGATTTCCTATCCGGAGCACCGCTTTCTGGAGTTGTACCTGGCGCCGCTGGATCCGCCGGAAGAGGGCGGACGTCCGGGCGTGGTGATCATTCTGCGCGATGTGACGCGGGAACGCGACCAGGCCGCCGAAATCATGGAGTCGGAGCGATTGAACGCCATCCTGATGCTGGCGGCGGGGGTGGCCCACGAGATCGGCAACCCGCTGAATTCGCTGGGCATCCACATGCAGCTGATGGACCGGGAGCTGCGGAAGCTGCCGGAGGCATCGCAGGCGCCGCTGCGGGAGCTGCTGGACGTGGCCCGGGGGGAGATCGGCCGCCTGGACCGCATCCTGTCGCAGTTTTTGAAGGCGATCCGGCCGAGCCTGCCGAATTTCGAGCGCCAGGCGCTGCCGGAGATCGTGGCGGAGACGCTGGAGACGCTGGCGGCGGAGATCCGCGACCGGCAGGTGGTGGTGGAGGTGGAACCCGCCGACGGCCTGCCCCCGGCATGGGTGGACCGCTCCCAGGTGCGGCAGGCGTTCTTCAACGTCATTCGCAACGCCATCCAGGCCATGCCCGGCGGCGGGGTGCTGCGGATTTCCTACGAGGCGTCCGAACGGATGGTCGGCGCGGTGTTCCAGGACACCGGCCCTGGCATGGATCCGGAGCGGATGGGCGATCTGTTCCAGCCGTTCCAGACCACCAAGGCGTCGGGGAACGGCATGGGGCTGATGATCGTCCAGCGGATCGTGCGCGACCACGGCGGGACGGTCCTGGTGGACAGCCTGCCGAACGGGACGCGCATGCAGCTGAATTTCCGGCGCAACGACCAGCGCATCCGGCTGCTGGCGGCGCCGGCCGGAACCGGAACGCCGGAGGCCGCCCCGTGAGTGCCAAACCGGTCATCCTGATCGTGGACGACGAAAAGAACACGCGCGAAGGCCTGGCGCGGGCGCTGCGGGGGGAATACGCGGTGGCCGAAGCCGAAAACGGGCTGCGGGCGCTGGAGTGGCTGGATGCACACAGCGCCGATGTCGTGCTGACGGATCTGCGGATGCCGGGCATGGACGGCATGGCGCTGCTGTCGCGCCTGCTGGCGCGCGATCCGCGGCCCGTCCTGATCCTGCTGACGGCCTACGGCAGCATCGAGACGGCGGTGGAGGCCATGAAGCGCGGGGCCTATGATTTCCTGGCCAAGCCGGTGAATCTCGACCGCCTGGAGCTGCTGCTGAAGCGCGCGCTGGCGGAAGGCCGCCTGGGGGAGGAAAACCGCCGGCTGAAGGCGCAGCTCGAGGAAAAGTACGGATTCGAGAACATCGTGGGCGAGTCGCCGGCGATGCAGGAGGTGTTCCACACGATCCGGCAGGTGGCGCCGACGCGCACGACGGTGCTGATCCAGGGCGAGAGCGGCACGGGCAAGGAGCTGGTGGCGCGGGCGCTGCACCAGTGCAGTCCGCGCGCCCAGGGGCCGTTTGTGCCGGTGCACTGCGCGTCCCTGGCCCCGACCCTGCTGGAAAGCGAGTTGTTCGGGCACGAGAAGGGGGCGTTTACCGGGGCGGTGGAGCGGCGGCGGGGCCGCTTCGAGCTGGCCGACGGCGGCACGCTGTTCCTGGACGAGATCAGCGAAATCGACGCCTCGCTGCAGGTCAAGATCCTGCGGGTGCTGGAGGAGCGCCGGTTCGAGCGAGTGGGCGGGTCGCAGCCGGTGGACGTGGATGTGCGGCTGGTGGCGGCCACGAACCGCGATCTGAAGAAGATGGTGGAGGAGGGCCGGTTCCGCGAGGATCTGTTCTACCGGCTGTATGTCGTGAATCTGGCGCTGCCGCCGCTGCGCGAGCGCGACGGCGACATCGTGCTGCTGGCCCAGCATTACCTGAAAGCGCTGTCGGCCGAGCACGGAAAGCCGCTCAACGGCATCACGCCCGAAGCCATGGATGCGCTGCTGGCGCACGACTGGCCCGGGAACGTGCGCGAGCTGCGCAACGTGATCGAGCGGATGGTGGTGCTGGGCAACGGCGGCAAGCTGACGGTGCGCGACCTGCCGCCGTCGCTGCGCGCCCCGGCCGCGGGCCGCGCCGGAACCGAATCGCGCGCCGGGCGTCGCCTGCGCGACGCCGAGCGGCAGTTGATCGAAGACGCGCTGCGCCGGCACAAGGGCAGCCGCATCCGGGCGGCGGCCGATCTGGGCATCAGCCGGCGCACGCTGCACCGGAAGCTGAATGAATACGGCCTGCGCGATCTCCGCGCCGGCGAGGGAAGGTAGGCGGGCTCATGGCGCTTCAATTCGAATCCAGCATGCAGAACCTGGTGTACCAGATGGACGCCGGGAGCGGGCGCAAGGTGATCCAGGCCGTCCTGTTCGCCCTGTTTGCGTTTGCCATGGCGACGCTGTACACCTTCACCAATTTCCAGGGCCTGCGGGACGCCCGGGCGTTCGACGAGGCCCAGCTGGCGCGCAACCATGCGCAGACGGGACGGCTGGAGACCCGGTGCGTGCGCCCGCTGTCCGTCGGCCGGCTGGCGGAACGCGATCCCGACGGCGCGGGGGCGGTGCAGGCGCATCCCGACCTGCTGCATCCGCCGCTGTGGCCGCTGGCGCTGTCGGGCGTCTTCCGGCTGACGGGCGTGCCGGAAACCGGCGTGCCCACGACCGCGGCCGTGTACGGCTGGGACTACGTGCCGGTGGCGGCCAGCCATCTGTTCACCATTCTGTCGGCGCTGTGGGTCTGGCTGATTGCCCGCAAGCTGTTTGACCCGCGCGTGGCCGCGCTGTCGGCCGGCGCGTTTCTGATCAGCGACCTGGTCTGGCGGCTGAGCGTGATCGGCGGGGACCTGGGGCTGGCGATGTTTTTCTCGCTGGGGGCGGTCTATGCGGCGCTCTGGGCCGGAGACGTGCCGGCCGGCGCGGCGCCGGAGGACGGCCGCGGTCCGGTCTGGCGCTGGCTGCTGCCGCTGGCGGCGTCGGCCCTGCTGACGGCCGCGGCCTTTCTGACCCGCTATGCGGCCGGCACCCTGGCGCTGGCCGTGTTCCTGTACCTGGGCACAACCCGCCGCCGCCACGCCTGGGCCCAGGCGGGGTTGTACGCCGTGCTGGCCGTCCTGGCGGTCGTGCCCTGGATGCTCCGGAACGCGGCGATCAGCGGCAATCCCTTCGGGCTGGTTTTCCACGACCTGCTGTCGGGCACGTACCTGTTCCCCGGCGACGCGCTGTTCCGCAGCCTGTCGCCGGAGATGCCGGATTTCGGCGCGGGGCTCTACGCCGTGCAGTTGAAAATGATGGCAAACCTCCGCGCCTTCTGCGCGACGGGCTTCGGCATCGGCGGCGCCGGGGTGCTGCTGGCGCTGTTCGGCGCGATGTATCTGCACCGGTTCATGCGGCCGTCCAGCCGCCGGCTGCGCTGGTGCCTGGTGCCTGCGGGGCTGCTGCTGGTGCTGGCGGCGTCGGCCTTCGGCGAAGAAAGCCTG
>JAHDSS010000123.1 GCA_018432565.1 Kiritimatiellia bacterium | reverse complement strand
TTGGGAATCCGGAACGCCACCACGAACGACGACATCGCCAGCGACGTGCCGAACACCCCCGCCGTCAGCACGTCGCGCACCATCCCCAGCACGCGGCTGAGCATCGTGAACCCGCCCACCGTGATCGCAAACCGGATGACGTTGCGGTTTTCCATCGGCCTCTATCCGGTCTTGGCCCCGGCCGCCCGGACGGACGGGCACAGGTCGGACACCGGGCAATTCCCGCAGTCCGGCTTGCGCGCAAGACAGCAGCGCCGGCCGTGGAACACCATCCCATGCGACCAGTCCGTCCAGTCCTTTTCCGGCACGATCTTCTGCAGCGCGCGCTCGATCTTCACCGCGTCGGTCTCCCCCTTCACGAATCCGAGGCGGTTGGACAGCCGGATGAAGTGCGTATCCACCACCAGGCCCGGTTTTCCGAACACCGTCGCCACCAGCAGATTCGCCGTCTTGCGCCCGATCCCCGGCAGCGATACCAGCACGTCGAAATCCCCCGGCAGCTCCCCGCCGAATTCGGCGTCCAGCCGAGCCATCAGCGCGCGCACGTTCTTCGCCTTGTTCCGGAAAAAACCCGTCGAATGAAATTCGCGCTCCAGCGTTTCCCGGGGCGTCCGCGCCCAGTCCCGGGCCGTGCGGTATTTTTTGAACAGCGCGGGCGTGACCAGATTCACGCGCTTGTCGGTGCACTGCGCCGACAGAATCGTGGCCACGGCCAGTTCCAGCGGCGTGGACCAGTTCAGCTCGCACTTGGCGTCGGGATAGCGCCGGCGCAGGCGCCGGAGGATCTCTGTCGCGCGGGCGCGCTGCTGAATCCGGGATTCGCGGGGCACGGGTCCTAGCCTTCCGCCTGGTCCTGCAGAAAGCGCAGCCGCCCGTTCAGGTACGGCCCCGGGAACTGCTCTTCCAGCAGGGCCAGCTGCTCGCCCGAATCAAACACGTTCACCAGCGCCTCGTAGTCGGCCCGCGCAAAGTGCAGCACTGCCTCCAGCTTCCGGGTGCCCGCATCCTGCACCACGAAGCACAACTGCTCGTCGGTCGAATCCTGCGCGTTGAACCGCAGGATCTTCCGGTCCGCCGGCAGCCGGTCCGGATTCTGCTGGTACATCATGTACTTGACGTGCTCGATCAGGCGCGCATCCAGCCCTTCCTCCAGCAGGAAAATCCGCTCGACGAGCTCGCTCCAGTCGATCACGAGATGCACGTCCGGAGGCTCCACGTCCGGCGGCAGCAGACGCTCCAGTTCCGCCACGCCGGCCGAAAAACCCGCCTCCACATCCGCCAGGGTGCGGCTGCCCGTCACCGGATCGCAATGGATCAGGATGTCCTCCGACCGGTGACGGTACACCACCGGCTTGTCCACCCGGAACCCCTTGCCGCAGCCCGGGCAGTCCACCCGGTTGATCCGGCCGGACAGCAGCTGCGTCCGCAACCCGGGCTCTTCGTCCATGTCCAGAACATCCCACAACTCCACGTCCTGCAGCTGGCCGCAAAACGGACAGGCGATCCGGTGCTGACTGGTATTTGGCATAGGCAGGCAATCATTCCGTCCCCGGCCTGAAAAATCAATGCTGAACCGAGTCAGGGGGCGGGCAGGATCCGGCCGGGCTCGTAGGTCTGCATCAGGCGCAGAAAAACCGGCTCGTATTCATCGTAGAGTTCTACCGGCATGCTGAACTGCACGTGATGGGCCAGGTCGCCGGTCAGGAAGTCCAGCAGCAGGACCTTGCTCTTGAACAGGCGGGCGGAGCGCTTGATGGCGCGGTGGGGCCCCACATAGGCGAACTCCATGGGCATGTTGGCCGCCAGGCTGCGTTCGACCCGGCGCAGGTTCTCCACCAGCCCGTCGAACGTGAGCCCGTTCGTCACCACGACCTGGATCGCCATGTCCATGCCGTACGGACCCTGAAACACCGCGTTGAACGGCGAGCCCGCCTCGGGGCGGACCCGGACCCAGTGGCGCGGCGGCACCAGGCTGAACCGGCCGGCGGGATCCGCATAGCGCGGCCCCTCGAGCCCCCCGGCAATGTCCGCGGCATCGCCTTTGCGCGATTCCTTCCCGGTGCGCTGAAAGCGCCCCAGGCGTCCGGAGAGATGCCGCACGTCGGCCGCCAGCGCCGCCAGCAGCACCAGCCCGAACAGCCAGAACACCCAGCGCAGGCGCGTTTTCCGGGCGTCCCGGCGGCGGCGCTCTTCGCGCTCGCGCAGACTCGCCCGCGCGCGGAACGCGGCCAGTTCCTCTTTCGTTGGCGGACGCGGCGCCATCAGTTGCGCACCGCAAAGCGGGTCACCGATTCCGGCAGCCAGTCCCAATACGGCAGGTATTCGGCGGGCAGTTCCTCCACGAGGCGCTCGGACGCGATGATATCCAGCCGCAGGGGATCTTCGCGATTCGGCAGCGCCCGCTCATCGCGGACATAGAGCTGCGGATCGCCGGTGGCGTCATCGAGGACCGCCTCGAACTGCAGCAGGCGGTCGGCGGCGCCGAAATAGTCGAAGGATTCGTCCAGTCCCGACTCGGCCACCTGCAGGAAGCGCAGAAAACGCCCCTCGCCCAGGGTGTTTTCCATCTGGCTGTACAGCGCCCCGCGCAGCTCTTCGCCTTCCACCGGATAGGGCGGAATGCTCAGCACCACCTGGTTGTCGGCCGGCGTCTCCACCTGGATGTAATCGGCCTCCACATTCCACAGCGCGGCGCGGGTCCCCGCCAGCGCCGTGTCCAGCCGGGACGTTTCCTCCTCGTTGATCCGCAGCAGCCGGATGAGATCTTCGCTGACGCCCAGATTCTCGTCCACGGGATCGAGCCGCAGATGGGCCATCTGCTCCTCGGGCAGCGGAAACGTGCCGCGCACGTTGTCGAGAATCCACGTCAGCATGTCGTCCAGCCGCCCGCGCAGGCGCACGTTGTCCTGTTCCAGTTCAAACGCCCGTCGCTCCCATGGTTCGCTGCCGCCGCCTCCGGGCGCGGCAGGCGCCGGAACATCCGTTTCCAGGGCCGATCGCCAGGCCAGCGGGGTGGCCGCAGGCACCGGATCCGCCGGGGGTTCGATGGAGGGGGCCGGCGGGACGCCGGTCCGGGAAACAAGCCGCACCGCGGCCGGTTCTTCCCGCTCCGGAACAGTCAGCCACCAGGAGGCAAACAGGGAAAATCCAGCCACCGCTCCCGCCGCCGCCAGCGTCGCGAGGCATTTTCTGGTGATGTCCGGCTCCAGCATGCGCTGCCCCCGCGCCGTCCGCCTACAACACCGCGGCGGCCTGCATGGCCTCGTCCACCGAGGGATACAGACGGACCAGTTTGCCCATGCCCAGCAGTTCAATCGTCTTGGTGATCCGCCGGTTGAGTCCGGCAATCCCGAAAAACGACAGGGTCTGGATCGCGATGCGCTGGTAGCGGCCCAGCAGCGCCAGCCCCTTGCTGTTGACATAGCTGAGCTGCTCGCAGTCCAGCACGATTCGCACCCCCGGCGTATTGACCATCGGATCCAGAAGCGACTTGAACTGCTCGTGCGTCATGGAGTCCAGCGGGCCGGATACATGGACCAGCTGGATTCCATCGCGATTCTCGATTTGCGTCGTCAGGACAGCATCGGCCATGATCGTCTGGTCTCCTTAAGATCACTGCTTGAGGTCACAACCACACCGGCAAGCATCCCGACCCTACTCCAGCCGGCCCGCAATGATCAACCCTGAAATGCCGGCGCCGCCTCCCGGAATCCGCTATCCCCAACGAGTTGCGCCTTCCGTTCCCGGGCATCACAGCCTCGCGGCGGCTTTCAGCGCATCGTCCACCCCGGGATACACCCGGACCAGTTTTCCCATGCCCAGCAGGTCAATCGCCTTGAGAATCCGGGGATTGAGCCCGGCCACCCCGAAAAATGCCAGGCTGGACGACAGCATCCGCTGGTAGCGGGCCAGCAGCGTCAACCCCCGGCTGTTGACATAGCTGAGCTTTTCGCAATCCAGGACGATGCGCGCATGCGGCTCGGCCACGAGGGGATCCAGGTAGTCGCGGAACTGGTCATGCGTGATGGAATCCAGCGGCCCCGAGACGTGTATCAGCCGCACTCCGTCCCGATCTTCCTGCTCCATTGTCAACGCCGCGCTTGTCATCGGTACCACCTCCGCTTTCCATCGTCCGCACTATACCGCTCCACGGCACCGCCAGACAACCGCGAATTCCTCCCGCCCCCTCCCCCGGTCGGCACGCGACCCGCCCGGAGACGCTACATGGCCGATGCCACGTCCAGGGCTTCGGCCACCGTGGGATACCACTTGACGATCCGATCCATGCCCAGCAGCTTGATCCCTTTCTGGGCGCGGGCGTTCAGTCCGGAAATCCCCAGGAACGAAAACTCCTGCTTCGCCGCCCGCTGATACCGGACCAGCAATGTTAAGCCCCGGCTGTTCACGTAGGACAGTCCCTGGCAATCCAGCACAATCTTTGACTTCGACTGGGTGATGCGCGGTTCCATGAAGGATTTGAACTGCTCAAACGTCATCGAATCCAGCGGTCCGTTCACATGGATCACCTGGACCCCATTGCTTTCCTCGGCTTCCAAATTCAACTTTGATTCCGGCATTGGGCTTTCTCCTCTGTGCGACTTTCCATCCGGCCTTCACCATACAGAACCGAATCCTGTCTTAACATAATCCTAACAATTCGGCCGTGCAAGCTTTTTGAGCCCGGTATTTCGCTGCCCCCGTCGTTTCCGGCCCCGGTTTCCTACCACTCGGCCAGATAGGGGCGGCGCTCGAGTTCGAGGGTCTGGCTGAGTTCGAGACGGCGCTTGGCGTAGTTCTCCAGCGCCCGGTCTTCTTTCGTCCGCGGCCGCCAGGGCGGCACGTCAACGGGGTTCCCGTCGGCGTCCAGCGCAACAAAGACAATCACGCAATGGGTGGTGGCGTGGCCTTTCTTCGTGCGCAGGTCGCGCGAAAGAACATCCACGGCGATGTGCATGCTGGTGCGGCCGGTGTAAATCAGGCGGGCGCGCACTTCCACCAGCTGCCCGATCAGAATGGGGCGGTAGAACCGGATGCCGCCGACGTACACCGTGACGCAGAGGCCTCCGCTCCAGTTGGCGGCGCAGGCGTAGCCCGCCTGGTCGATCCACTTCATCACCGCCCCGCCATGCACCTTGCCGAACAGGTTCTCGTCGGCGGGCTCGGCGACAAACCGCAGCGTGATGTCGCGGTCGGCCCGGATCTTCTGTTTCAACGTCATGGCGTTCTCCCTGGTCACCAGCGTGGTTGGTTTCACTATTCCCTGCGGCATGCGCCGTGGCAAGCCCATTCCCGCGCGGGCGGACCGCCGGATCGGTTTGATTCCCCGCCGCCGATCTGCGAGGATGCCGCCGTGAGCATCGCCCGGCATTTTCATGGGTGGGACCGGCCCGCGCTGCCGGCGGCCGTGGACTGTCTGACGCGCGACTGGACCGGAAACGGACCGCTGGACCTGCGGGACCGGTGGATTGTCGTTCCGACCCGCCACGCGGGACGCCGCCTGCGCGCGGAACTGGCCCGGACCGCCGCCGCCCGGGGATCGGCCGTCCTGTCGGGCCGCATCGTGACGCCCGAGCACCTGATCGTCCCGCCTCCCCATGCGGCGGATGACTCGCTGACCCTGGCCCTGCTGGCCCGCCGCCTGCTCGCGCGGCCTCCGAAAGCCCTCCTGCCTTCCGCCGACCTGCCCTGGGATTTTGCCTTCGCTCTGAATATCGCCGCCCAGATCCAGGACGTGCGGCGGCAGGTGACCGATGCCGACCGGTCGCTGGCGGACCTGGCAACGCTGGTCCCAGACGAGGAGCAGGAACGCTGGCGCGACCTGGCGCACCTGGAAGAAGGATTGCTCAATGATCTGGCCGGCCTGGGCCTGGCGGACCCGCTCGCCGCCCGCCGGGAGGCCGCGCGCCGCCCCCCCGATCTGCCGCCGGACATCCGCGTGGCCGTGCTGTTTGTTCCGGACCTGCCGGCGCTGGCCGCGCGCAGGCTGGAGTCGCTGGCCGCTTGCGTCCCGGTGGACGTGCATGTCCTCGCACCGGAATCCGACCGCGACCGGTTCGATGCCTGGGGACGCCCCCTCCCCGACCGGTGGGAAGACGAACCCCTGCCGCTGGACGATGCCGGCATCCATGTGTTCGAGCAGGCGGCGGACGAAACAGAAGCCCTGGCATCTCTGCTGAT
>JAHDSS010000583.1 GCA_018432565.1 Kiritimatiellia bacterium | reverse complement strand
GTTGGGCGGGTCCATGGAAAGGCTTGAGTTTGCGGGGGGGGGACGGCAGGATGCACAGCCGACACCCGGGCCCTTAGCTCAGTTGGTCAGAGCGGGAGACTCATAATCTTCTGGTCGCAGGTTCAAGTCCTGCAGGGCCCATGCCTCCGTCCGAAGTCCGAGGTCGGAGGTCCGTGGTCGGGGGGACGGGGGCTTTTCCCATGCTTGGCGCTTGAGAATTCCGGCGGCTTTTGCGACGTTTGCGTTGGAGGAATTTCACACATGGAACCGGGATTTCGCCGGATCAAGGCCAGGGCGCCGCTGTCGGAGTCGGAGCGCAAGCGGGTGCTGGACGGGCTGCATCGCGAGACGGCGGCGCGGGCCCAGGGGTATCGCGAACGGGCTCTGAAGCTGTTTCCGCATGTCTGCGCGAGCTGCGGGCGGGAGTTCAAGGGGGCGCGGCTGAAGGAACTGACGGTTCATCACAAGGATCACAACCACGACAACAATCCGCCCGACGGCAGCAACTGGGAGCTGCTGTGCCTGTACTGCCACGACCACGAGCATGAGAAGCAGGGGATGACGGGGGCGGGGGGCGGGTCGTCGTTGGAGCCGCCCGCGCCGAGTACGCTGTTCAATCCGTTTGATCAGCTCGACGGGCTGATGAAGTAGGGGGGGGGCGGGGGCCGGGGTCCGGGGGCCGGATGGGGGTAGCGTGGGGCTCCTGCCCCGCGGGGATCGGAAACAGCAACACGCGACGGAGCCGCGTGCTACGGAGCGAGGCGAGAAAACAGCCTGCACACGACCGAGCAGCGTGCGGTCTGCGGATTGTACGGTTGGACAGGATGGGGATTTCGGAGGTGCAGCCTCCTTGCGGCCCGGGATCGGACAACCGAAGAGGCTGACAGGACCACCACCGATCGCCGGCGACGGATTACAGCCCATCGCGGCCGGGCGGAGGGGCGTTGGTTTTGATGAAGCGGGTATCGGCGGGAAAATCGGCGGCTTCATAAATCCGGTCCACGTCCTTGAGGCCTTCGCGGAAGGCGTAAAACAGGCCGATGGCGCCCAGGATGGTGATGAGAACAATCCATTTGAACGCGCCGGATGTGGTGCGGTATTCGCGTCGGCAGCCTGGAAGGATGGGGCCCATGTGAGGTTTTCCGATGACTGACAGGGCCCGGGGGCGGCCCGCCTGGCACAAGGGGTATCGCAAAGGGGCGGGCGGGACAATTCAAAACCAGTGCGGGGAGGGAGAGATCGGGGGCCAGGGGACAGATCAAGCAGAGAGACAAAGCAGGAAAACAGGAAACCCAGGAAAGCAGGACGGAGGACAGAGGACGGAGGACGGATGACAGAGGACGGAGGACGGAAGACAGACGGCTAAGAACCAACAGCCGGTGCATTCATATATGTCTTAAAAAGACGCGAAAAGAACAAATATGTAGCCTATTGCATGGGGGGGGATTCCGGGGGATGAAATGATGTATCAAGCAGGTGGGGAGGGGGATGCGGGATTCCGGCTGGCGGGATGATGGGAGTTGGCACGGGGATTGCATGGAAGGGAGGACAAACACAAGACCGGCGGCGTCAGGCGGACGCCGCGGAAAGGAGCCACTACACGATGAAGGCGAAGACGAGACGGATGCCGGGCATGCTGGCGGTTCTGCTGATGGCGGGGGCGGCGGGGACGGCCTGGGGGCAGGAGGCGGGCGCGGCCGCGGCGGAGGCCGCGCCGGCCGTGAGCCCGGAGATGTTCACGACGAACAATCTCTGGATGATGGTGGCGACGTTCCTGGTTTTCATCATGCATCTGGGGTTTGCGACGGTGGAGTCGGGACTGACGCGGGCGAAGAACACGGTGAACATCCTGTTCAAGAATACGTTGATTCCGGCCATCGGGCTGCTGACCTACGCGCTGACGGGCTTTGCGCTGATGTACCAGGGCGATTGGGCGATACCCGGCTGGCTGCGGCTGGGGTTCGGGGTGGGAACGGATGCCGCGGGGCTGACGAGCGCCTACAACGCGGGCTACACGTACTGGACGGATTTCCTCTTCCAGGGAATGTTCGCGGCGACGGCGGCGACCATCGTGTCGGGCGCGGTGGCCGAGCGGGTGAAGCTGGGCAGCTTCCTTATTTTCTCCACGGTGTACGTGGCGCTGGGCTACACGATCGCGGGCTCGTGGGTCTGGGGCGGCGGCTGGCTGTCGGCGATGAACTTCCACGATTTCGCCGGGTCCACGCTGGTGCATTCGGTGGGCGGCTGGGGCGCGCTGGCGGGGGCGCTCCTGCTGGGGCCGCGGCTGGGCAAGTACACGAACGACGGCATCCGGCCGATCATGGGCCACAACATGCCGATGGTGGTGACGGGCGTCTTCCTGCTGTGGCTGGGGTGGTTCGGGTTCAACGGCGGCTCGGTGCTGTCGGCCGAGGCCGGCCCGGTGTCGTACGTGCTGGTGACGACGTCGCTGGCGGCGGCGGCGGGCATCGTGACCTCGATGGCGACGTCGTGGAGCATCCAGAAGAAGCCGGACCTGACGATGGTGCTGAACGGCTGCCTGGCGGGGCTGGTGGGCATCACGGCGGGGGCGGATGCGGTGTCGGTGCCGGCGGCGGTGGGGATCGGCGGCATCGCCGGCGTGCTGGTGGTGCTGTCGGTGATGGCGCTGGACAAGGTCCGGATCGACGACCCGGTGGGCGCGATTTCGGTGCACCTGGTGTGCGGCATCTGGGGCACGCTGGCAGTCGGACTGTTCAGCGCGGAGTATTCGCTGGGCGTGCAGGCGCTGGGCGTGCTGGCCTACGGGGTGTTCTGCTTCCCGCTGTGCCTTGCGATCTTCGGGGCGCTGAAGCGGACGCTGGGGCTGCGCGTGAGCCGCGCCGAGGAGATCGGCGGCCTGGACGTGGGCGAACACGGCATGGAAGCCTATCCGGACTTCCAGGGATTTCTGATCAAGTAACCATCGAGAGAGGAGAACAACCATGAAACTGATCCTTGCCATTATTCAGCCCGACAAGCTGACGGACGTGAAAGAGGCGCTGAGGGCCGCGAAGGTGGGCAAGATGACGGCCCTGAACGTCATCGGCTGCGGCCAGCAGATGGGCTACCACGAGAGCTATCGCGGGGTGCCGACGGAGGTGAACCTGCTGAAGAAGGTGGAGCTGCAGATCGCGGTGAACGAGGACTTCGTGAAGCCGGCGGTGGACACCATCATCCAAGGCGCGCGCACCGGCAACATCGGCGACGGGAAGATCTTCGTGCTGGATCTGCCGGAGTGCATCCGGATCCGGACGGGCGAAACCGGGCCGGAGGCGATCGGGTAAGGGAGGGGAGCACGGGGGGGGGAGAGGAATCAATATCCAATGTCCAAGTGGGGACAGAGGACAGGGGACAGGAGACAGAGAAGCAGGAAAACAGGAAACCCAGGAAAACAGGAAGAGAAGGAGAGGCGAGAGATCCGAGGTCGGAGGACAGAGGACGGAGGACGGAGGACGGAGGACGGACAACAAGCCCGAGGTCCGAGGTCGGAGGTCCGAGGTCGGGGGGCAAGGCCAGCCGGAACAGCCACCAACCAAGAAATTCAGGAAGACAGGAAGGGAAAAGGGGGGGCTGTTGCGCGACAGGGCCAACCGGGGTAGGCTGTTTGTCCAGCCGATACGGAAGGATTGAGCATGACCACACGGAAGAAGGGATCGCTGCACCGGAACTGGTCGCAGGCAGTGACGGACGGGGCGGAACGGGCGGCCAGCCGGGCGATGCTGCACGCCGTGGGATTCACGCGGGAGGACTTCCGGAAGTCGCAGGTCGGGGTGGCGTCCACCTGGAGCCAGGTCACGCCCTGCAACCTGCACATTGACCGCCTGGCGCGGCGCGCGGCGGAAGGCGTGGCGGCGGCGGGAGCCAAGCCGGTCATTTTCAACACCATCACCATCTCGGACGCGGTCTCCATGGGGACGGCCGGCATGCGCTATTCGCTGGTTTCGCGCGAGATCATCGCCGATTCAATCGAAGCGGTGACTGCCTGCGAGGCCTTTGACGGGCTGGTGGCGATCGGCGGATGCGACAAGAACATGCCTGGCTGCCTGATTGCCATGGCGCGGCTGAACCGGCCGGCGGTGTTTGTCTATGGCGGAACCGTCAAGCCCGGCTGCCACCACGGGAAGAAGGTGGATATCGTCAGCGTGTTCGAGGCGGTGGGCCGGCAGGCCCGGGGCGAAATTTCGGGCAGGGAGCTTCGGCAGATCGAGGCCTGCGCGATTCCCGGGGCGGGGTCGTGCGGGGGCATGTACACGGCCAACACCATGGCGTCGGCGATCGAGGCCCTGGGCATGAGCCTGCCGAACAGCGGTGCGCAGAATGCCCTGTCGGCCGCCAAGGTGCGCGACTGCCGGGCGGCGGGGGGCGCGGTGGCGGAGCTGATCCGGCGCGGCATCCGGCCGTCCGACATTCTGGTGCGCGAAGCCTTTCTGAACGCGATCGCCCTGGTGATGGCGATGGGCGGTTCCACCAATTCCGTCCTGCACCTGCTGGCCATCGCCCACGCGGCGAATGTCCGGCTGGAGCTGGACGATTTTACGCGGGTGGGGGCGCGCACGCCCGTGCTGGCGGACCTCAAGCCGTTCGGACGGCATGTGATGTCGGATCTGGTGGCGATCGGCGGCACCGCGCCGCTGATGAAACGGCTGATCGAAGAGGGCCTGATGGACGGCGGCTTGCTGACGGTGACGGGCCGGACCCTGAAGGAAAACCTGCGGAACGTCCGCCCGTACCCGGCGAAGCAGGCGATCATCCGTCCCCTGTCGGCGCCGATCAAGCCGACGGGGCATCTGGTGATTCTGCGCGGCAACTTGGCGCCCGAGGGCGCCGTGGCCAAGATCACGGGTCACGAAGGCGTCCGGTTCGAGGGCCGCGCCATCGTGTTCGAGTCCGAGGAATCCGCGCTGGCGGCGATCCTGAAGGGGCGTGTGAAAAAAGGCCACGTGGTGGTCATCCGCAACGAGGGGCCGCGGGGAGGCCCGGGCATGCGGGAAATGCTGTCGCCCACGTCGGCCATCATGGGGCGGGGACTCGGGAAGGATGTGGCGCTGATCACCGACGGACGGTTTTCCGGGGGCAGCCACGGATTCGTGGTGGGACACCTCTCGCCCGAGGCGGCCGTCGGCGGACCGATCGCCTGGGTGAAAAACGGCGACCGGATCCGGATTGACGCGGAAACGCGCCGGCTGGACGTGGACGTGCCGGCCGCGGAGTGGAAGAAGCGCCGGGCGGCATGGAAGCCGCCCCGCCCGAAAGAGACGCGCGGCGTGCTGGCCAAGTACGCCCGCCAGGTCGGCAGCGCCTCGTTCGGCGCCGTGACGGACTGAAGGATGCAGATTTAACATTTAAGGGCTGACCCCGGGGTCAGCCCTTAAATATTAAATAACGGGATGCGGCTTTGGCGGGGAGGGTCAGGGGGGGATCCGGATCATGCCGGCCAACCGGCGCGCCATTTCATCGTGGCCCTGCTGGGTCAGGTGCACGCCGTCGAGGGTGCCGTTTTCCATGCCCAGGACGCGGGCGAAATGGCGTCTGGGGATCAGACCGATGTCGTGGCGCCGGGCGGCGGCTCGCTGCGCCCGGCCATAGGCGTTCTGGAGGGGAAAGAGGGGCAGTTCGAACATCCAGACGTCATGGCGGCCGTTGCGAAGGTCGGCCAGCAGCGCGTCCAGATGCTGCTCGAACGCGGCGGCGCCGATTCGCTTGAGCAGGTCATTGCCGCCGATTTCCAGCAGCACGAAGGCCTCCGGCTCCGCGATGCCCTGCACCTGTTCCCGGGCGCTTAGGGCGGTCGCGCCGGGCCGGGCCAGGTTGACGACCGGCCGTTCCAGGCGGTCCGCCAGAACCATCGGCCAGGTGCGTTCGCCCGACCCGACGCCGGAACTGATGGAGTCGCCGATCACCACCAAGGAGGCGGACGGAGGGATGCGAAGAGCCGGGGAGAGGACAGACGGCCATTCCCAGGCCAGCAGCCCCAGGGAGGCGGCGAAGACGGCCGCATAGGCGCTCAGGCGCAGGGGGACGGAGGCGTTCGGCCATTGGCCGGATGCCAAGAGGAACAGAGCCGCCAGGGTCCAGAGGGTGTATGCCCAGCCCGGCAGGGGCACGGCGGAGAGCCAAACGGACGCGATACCCAGCAGGGAGAGGACGGAGGCGATGGGGCGGAGCCAGCCGGCGTCCGGCCGGAGCCAGGCGATTCCCGCCAGCAGGACGAGGCCCAGGCCGGCGAAGAAGGCGGTGCCATCCAGGAAACTGAGTGCGACGGGGTTCAGGGGCGGATGGAGTTAAGGATGTCGCAGAGTTGGCGGATGCGGTCGGCGTCGAGGG
>JAHDSS010000334.1 GCA_018432565.1 Kiritimatiellia bacterium | reverse complement strand
CTTCTTTTCAGGGCGCCGGCGGGGTTGAAATCGCCGCCGGGGTGGGGCATAGTGCTGCGAGGTTGATCCCGCCGGCTTAGCTCAGTTGGCAGAGCAGCTGATTTGTAATCAGCAGGTCATCGGTTCGAATCCGATCGCCGGCTCCATCGGGTCAACGAGGAGCGCCAAGATGAAATACCTGCTGGATGTCGTGCTGCTGCTGGGCCTGCTGGGCCTGGGCTGGATGTGGAACGGGGAGAAACAGGCCGGCCTGGCCATGAGCGACGAGATCGACAAGCTGAAAGCGAACATCGCCCGGCTGGAGCTGGATGTGAATGCCGCCCGCGAGACGGGCGCCCAGGCGGCGGCCGATCTGGAAACCGCCCGCGCGGAACTCGAGGCGGCATCGGCCGCCCTTCAGGAGACGGCCGGGGCGCTCGAAGAGAAGACGAAAGAAGCCGAGGCGCTGAAGGAAACGGGCCTGCGGCTCAAAGCGCGCGTGGACGAGCTGGAAGGCTACAAGGCGAAGGCCATCGTGGCCGAAATGCCCAAGCCGCCGGCGCCTTGAGGCCGGCGGGCGGCCACCGGACCGGGCGCGGGCCATGGGCAAGATGCTGGGCGTGGATTTCGGCGACCGCCGGACCGGCGTGGCCGTCAGCGACGCCGACGGCGTCATCGCGTTTCCGCGCGAGACGCTGGACTGTCCCCTGATCGAGCAGGCGGCCGCCGCCGTGGCCCGCCTGGCCGATGCCGAGGGCGTTTCCGCCATCGTCGTGGGCCTGCCGCTGAACATGGATGGTTCGCGCGGCCCGCGCACGGAACGGACGCAGGTGTTTTGCGCCGAGCTGGCCCGGCGCACGGCGATTCCCGTGAAGCCCTGGGACGAGCGCCTGAGCACCCGCCTCGCGGAATCCGTGCTGATCGAAGCCGGAACCCGCCGCGAGAAGCGCCGGGGGGTGGTGGACAAGCTGGCGGCGCAGATTATTCTGCAAAGCTATCTGGATGCCGCGGGAGGGGCGGCGGCGCACGGTTATTCCGAGGAGCCGCCATGACGCCGGAGGCTCCGGCGGGCGCCCAACCCCGGACCCGCCCGCCCCGCGGAGGACGGCGGTACCGCATGACCGTCGCCTACGACGGCACGGATTTTTTCGGCTGGCAGGTGCAGCCGGACCGGCCCACCGTGCAGGGCGCGCTGGAAGACGCGCTGCACAAACTGATCGGCCGCGTCATCCATGTTCATTCGTGCGGCCGGACCGATACCGGGGTGCATGCGCGCGCGCAGGTGGCGCATTTCGACCTGCCACGGCCGTGGGAGCCCGTCCCGCTGCTTCGGGCCATGAATGCCCTGCTGCCGGATGCCGTGCGCGTGATGGCCTTGCGCCGGACACGTCCGGACTTTCACGCGCGCTATGACGCCAACGGCAAGGAATACCGCTATGTGCTCTGGAACGCGCCCGTGGCCTGTCCCCTGCATCGGCGGCAGGCGCTTCATGTCCGGCGGCCCCTGGATATCGCGGCGATGAAAGCGGCGGCCGCCCAGCTGGAGGGCACCCACGACTTCGCGTCGTTTTCGGCCAATTCGCGCCGGGACATCGGCGGAACGGTCCGGACCCTCTGGCGCCTGTCGGTTCGCCGGCAAGGGCCCGTGGTGACGATTTCCGCCGTGGGCGATGGGTTTCTCTACAAGATGGTCCGGAGCCTGGCCGGGCATCTGATCCGGGTGGGGACGGGGGCGGTGTCCGCCGCGGAGACGCGCCTTCTGCTGGAGGCCCGCCAGCGGACCGCCCGCGTGGAAACCGCCCCCGGCCACGGCCTCTGCCTGTGGAAGATCCATTACGGGGCCGTTCCCGCCGCCGTGCGGCGGAACCCTGTATCCGCCGGCGCCCATAAGAGGCTTTCCAAGCCGGCGCCGGCGTGATAGGTTTCCATATAGAGTGAAAGTGGCGTAGTACAAATCGCGAGGAATCCAACATGGCCGACATCAATTTCAAATGCCCCCACTGCGGACAGGATCTGAACGGGCCCGAGGAACTGGCCGGAGAAAGCATCGACTGCCCCGTCTGCAGCAAAAGTTTCCAGATTCCCGGCGGGATCATCGAAGTGCCCAAGAGCCAGATGGCGCCGCCGGCGAAGCCCGCCCCGCCTTCGCCGTCCAGCGCCGCCGCGAATGCCGAGACCACCTCGATCCCGCCGCCTTCCAGCAACGACGACAAAGGCAAGACCGTGCGCATTGAACTGCCGCCGGAATTCCTGGCCGAGCCCGAAAAGCACATTTTCAAGATCAAGCGGATCCAGCACTAGGATGCGACGCAGCACGACGGTGGGGGAAGTGGATGCCGGCGTTCTGGCCTATACGGCCGGGCAGGACCGGGTGCTGGATCTGGCCCTCGTCGAAGCCGACTGCATGGGGACCGCGGCGCACGCCGAGATGCTCAGCCGGGTGCCCGTCCGGCCGCCGCTGCTGAAACCCGCCGAAGCCCGGCGCATCGCTGCCGAATTGGCGCGCATTGCGGATGACGCCGCCGCCGGACGGTTTGTCATCACGCTGGAAGACCAGGATGTTCATCTGGCGGTGGAACGCCGGCTGACGGAAAAACTGGGGGACCTGGGCCGGCGGGTGCACGTTTGCCGTAGCCGCAACGACCAGGTGGCGGTGGATCTGCGGCTGTTCGCCAAGGGCCGTCTGCTCGAAGCCGTGGCCGCGGCCGCGGAACTGTCCCGCACGCTCCTGGCCCTGGCCCGCAAACACCGGAAGGTGCCGATGGTCGGCCGCACGCACATGCAGCCGGCCATGCCGTCCAGCGTGGGGCTGTGGGCCTCCGCCTGGGCGGAAGGGCTGCTGGAGGACATCGAGTTGTTGCAGTCGGCCTATGAGTTGAACAACCGCTGCCCGCTGGGATCCGCCGCCAGTTACGGCGTGCCCGTTCCCATTGACCGTCAGCGGGTCAGCGATCGGCTTGGATTTGCACGGCCCGTTCACAATGTGCTTCATGCCAACCAGGCACGGGGCAAGATCGAGTCGGTCATCCTGTCCGCGCTCGGGCAGGTCATGCTGACGCTGTCGCG
>JAHDSS010000456.1 GCA_018432565.1 Kiritimatiellia bacterium | reverse complement strand
GGTTGCGGCCGAGGCCGAACATGACATCGGGCGGCGCCTGGAACTCCACGATGATGGAACTGGTGCGCGCCGCCAGCGCCTTGCCCGAGCGCAGGTAGAACGGCACGCCCTTCCAGCGCCAGTTGTCAATGTGCAGCTTGAGGGCGGCATAGGTCGGCGTGGTCGAACCGGGCGCGACGCGCTCCGCCTGCCGGTAGCCGTCGTACTGGGCGCGCACGGAGTCCTCGAGCCGGACGGGGCGGAGGTTGCCGAGCACCTTGGCTTTTTCGTTGCGCACGGCGTTGGCATCCAGCGAGGCGGGCGGCTCCATCGCCACCAGCGACAGCAGCTGCAGGAGGTGGTTCTGGAACATGTCGCGCAGGACGCCCGCGGTGTCGTAGTAGCCGCCGCGGCTGCCGACATCCACGTCTTCGGCCACGGTGATCTGCACGTTGGAGACATAGCGCCGGTTCCACACCGGCTCGAACAGGGTGTTGGCAAACCGCAGAAACAGGATGTTCTGCGCGGTTTCCTTTCCCAGGTAGTGGTCAATGCGATAGACCTGGTGTTCGCGGAAGGCCGCGTTGACGCGGTGGTTCAACCGGACCGCCGAAGCCAGGTCGCGGCCGAAGGGTTTTTCGATGATGATCCGCCGCCAGCCTTCGGTTTCGGCGTTCATGCCGGCGGCGGCGAGGCTGTCGCAGGCCGGCCCGTAGAGCTCCGGGGCCGTCGCCAGGTAGTACAGGCGGTTGGCGGGGCCGCCTTCGATCCCGCGCAGCCGCCGGTCCACTTCCGCGTAATCGCCCGGCTCCTCGAGATCGCCGCGCACGTACCGGACGCGCCGGATGAAATCCCGCCAGGTATCCTCGTCGAACCGCCCGCCGAACTGCTTCACGCCGTCGAGCAGGCGCTCGCGGAACCCCTCGTCGGTCCAGTCGCGCCGGGCCACGCCGACGATCCGGGTCTTGTCCCACAGCCGCCCCTTCTTGCGGTTGTGGTACAGCGCCGGGATCAGCTTGCGGCGGGTCAGGTCACCGGAGGCGCCGAAGATGACGATGCTGGTGGCGGGAGCGTTGGGGATCTCGGGGTTCATGGCGTCTCCTTGGCGGCCAGGTCCGCGGCCGCCGCTCGGTCGAGCATCCAGCGCAGGCCGCCGCCGGCGGACCGCAGCCGGGCCGCCGGCAGCGCGGCGGCGGCATCGCCGCCGGCGAGAACGCGCGCGGCGACCGGCGCCTTGGCCCGGCCCGCCGCGACCACGAGGATTTGGCGGGCGTGATTCAGCACCGGCAGCGTCAGGGTGATGCGGTCCGGCGGCGGCTTGGGGGCGTCGTGCACGGCCGCCGCCCGGCGCCGGGTTTCCCGCAGCGCGGGGCTGCCGGGAAACAGCGACGCCACATGGCCGTCTTCGCCGACGCCCAGCAGCACCAGATCGAACCGCGGCCACTCGTCCGGGCCCAACCGGAAGGCCTGCGCCAGTTCCGCTTCATAGGCCTGCGCGCCTTCCTCCGCCCCCCGCCCGCCCTCCATCGGATGAATCCGGCCGGAGGGAAGCCGCAGCCGGGGCAGCAGCGTTTCCCGCGCGGCCCGGGCATTGCTGTCGGAATCGTCCGCCGGCACCGCGCGCTCGTCGGTCCAGAACAGCTCCCAGTCCCGGGCATCCACCGCGCCCCCCCCCGCCAGTCCGTCCGCCAGCAGCCCCAGGACGGATCCGCCCGGAATGGCCAGGCAAAAGCGCCCGCGCGCCGCCGCGGCCTCCGCCGCCGCCGCCCGCACCCGCTCCGCCAGCGCATGCGCCAGCTCTTCCCGCCCGTCCCGGATGTCCACCGCCGCTTCCATGCCGCCTTCCATTGTGGCATATCGGTACCATCTGTCACCGTCCTTTTCCACACCGTGGAAAAAAGTTTTCCATGCCGTGGAAAATCCGGACTCGCAAACAACCGTCGGATTCCCTTGACCCCGGTCGGGGTTCGTGCGCTAATCTTTTGTTAATAAAGGAGGCGGGGCGCTCCGGCGCCCTCGTTCGTCTTTGTTTCACGCCATGACCAAGGTTGCGAAAAACCCGGACGATCCGGCGGGGAATCCGGAGCGGATTCCCTCGCTGGGCGAACTGCTGGACATCCCGGCCATGCAGGGGCTGCTGGAGGATTTTCACGGCCTCGAAGACATCAGCGTGGCCATCGTGGACAGCAAGGGCCGCGTGCTGGTCAAGGCCGGCTGGCAGGACATCTGCACCCGCTTCCACCGCGTCCATCCCGACACGCATCGGCATTGCGTGGAAAGCGACACCGTGCTGGCCGCCGCGGCCGAACCGGACCGCCCCGGAATCTACCGCTGCAAAAACGGCCTCTGGGACATGGCCGCGCCCCTGGTCATCGCCGGGCAGCGCCTGGGCCACCTGTTCATGGGGCAGGTGCTGTTCGACGACGAACCCGCGGATGAGGAGGCGTTCCGGAAACAGGCCCGGCGCTGCGGCTTTGACGAAAAGGACTACCTGGCGGCGCTGGCGCGCGTGCCGCGCTGGAACCGGGAAAAGGCCCGCCGCATCCTGGCCTGCTTCTCCCGCCTCGCCCGCCTCATCTCGGAAACAGGCTACCGCCAATATCAACTGCGCCAGGCGCTGAAGGAACAAACCCGAACCCAGGACGAGCTGCGCCTGCAAGCCCGCCTCATGGACGCGGTCAGCGAATCCATCGTTGCCACGGACATGGACGGGCGCATCCTCTACTGGGGGCCCGGAGCCGAGGAACTCTACGGCTACACCGCCGGCGAGGTCCTCGGCCGCCCCTACCGCGAATTTGCCGGCGCGGTCCCGCCCCCCGATGAATCCGAGTTCCGCCGGCAGGTGCAGACGCGGGGCGGCTGGCAGGGCGAGCACGTCCAGCGGCACCGCTCCGGACGCACCTTCTGGACCGCCACCCGGATTTCCCTGGTGCACGACGCCGCCGGCCGCCCGGTCGGCTACATCGGCACCGACCGCGACATTACCGAACGCAAGCGCGCCGAACAGACCCTGCGCGAAAGCGAGGAACGGTTCCGCCAGGTCGCCGAAACCGCCGGGGAATGGATCTGGGAAATGGACGCCGCCGGCGTCTATACTTATTCCAATCCCGTCGTGGAGCAGATCCTCGGCTACACCCCCGAAGAACTGGTCGGCCGGATGCACTTCCTGGACCTATTCGCCCCGGAAGTGCGCGAGGACATCCGCCGGGCCGCCGCCGAACGCGCCGAACGCAAGGAGGGCTTCCGCAAGAAGATCAACCCCGTCCTGCGCAAGGACGGACGCCGGGTCATTCTGGAAACCACCGGCGTGCCGATCCTCGATGCCGACGGCCGTCTCGCCGGCTACCGCGGGGCCGACAGCGACATCACCGCGCGCCAGGAAGCCGAGGAGGCCGTCCGCCACAGCGAAGCCCGCTACCGCACCTTCCTCCAGGCCACCTCCGACATGGTCTTCCTCAAGGACGACGCCTTCCGCTACCGGATCAGCAACCCCGCCAACAACGCTTTCCTCGGCCGCGACGAAGCGGATATCCTCGGACGGACGGACTTCGACCTGATGCCCCGCGAAACCGCGGAAAAATGCCGCGCCAGCGACCGGCAGGCGCTGATGAACAACGCCCCCGTCACCAGCGAGGAATCCATCGGCGACAAAACCTATCAGACCGTCAAGTTCCCCGTCCCCCTCCCCGGCGGCCGCACCGGCGTCGGCGCCTTCATCCGCGACATCACCGCCGACAAGCGCGCGGAACAGGCCATCCGCCGCAGCGAAGCCCAGCTGTCCAACGCCCTCGCCATGGCCCACGCCGGCCACTGGGAATACGACGTGGACCGCGACCGATTCACCTTCAACGACCACTTCTACCGCATCTTCCGCACCACCGCCGAGGCCGTCGGCGGCTACCACATGTCGGCCGCGGAGTATGCCCGCCGATTCATCCATCCCGACGACATGGACATCGTCCGCGAAGAAACCCGCCGGGCCGTCCAGAGCCCCGATCCGCAATACAGCCGCCGGTTCGAACACCGCATCCTCTTCGCCGACGGCCGGCCCGGCTTCATCGCCGTGCGCTTTTTCATCGTCAAGGACGGCCAGGGCCGCACCGTCAAAACCTACGGCGTCAACCAGGACATCACCGAACGCAGGCAAACCGAGGAAGCTCTCCGCGACAGCGAAACCCGATTCCGCCTCCTGGTGAAGAATTCCGCCGACATCATCGGCATCGTCGAAGCCGACGGCACCCTGCGGTATCTCAGCGACGCCGAACAGGCCATCAGCGGATACCGGCCCGAGGAAATCATCGGAAAGTCCATGACGGACCTGGTCCATCCCGACGACCTCGGCCGCGTGCAGACGGAGCTTCAGCGGGCCATCGCCAATCCCGACCAGGTCTGCCGGGTCCAGTGCCGCCAGCGCCACAAGACCGACGACTGGGTGGACGTGGAAATCACCGGGCAGAGCTTCCTGGACGATCCGGCCATCCACGGCGTGGTCATCAACGCCCGCAACATCACCGAACGCAAGCGCGCCGAAGACCGCCTGCGCATCAGCGCCGAACGCTTCCAGGATATCGCCGCCAACATCCCCGGCGTGGTGTACCAGCTCCAGGCCGCCCGCACCGGCTCCTTCGAGGTCACCTACATGAGCGCCGGCTGCGAAGCCCTGTTCGAACGCCCCCTCGGCAACGACACCTATTCCACCCTGGTCTTTGATTCCATGCACGTCGGCGACCGCGCCTTGTTCCACCACACCATGACCGTCGCCGAACACACCCAGGAGCCCTGGAGCCTGGAATTCCGCATCCTCCGCCCCGACGGCCGCCCCAAATGGCTGCGCGGCTCCGCCAATCCGCGCCAGCTCCCCGACGGCGCCATCATCTGGAACGGCGTGCTGCTGGACATTGACGATCTCAAGCAGGCCGAGGAAGCCCGGCGCGAAAGCGAAGCCTTCCACCGCCGCCTGATGGATGCCATCCCCGTGCCCGTGTTCTACAAGGACCGCGAAGGCCGCTACCGGGTCTTCAACCAGGCCTTTGCCGCTTTCCTGGGAAAAACCCCGGAGGAACTCGCCGGTCACACCGTCTTCGACATCCTCCCCGCCGACCTGGCCGCGGCCTATCACGCCCGGGATGTCGCCCTGCTGGAAAATCCCGGCGAACAGACCTATGAATCCCGGCTCCAAAACGCCGCGGGCGATTGGCGCGAGGTCGTGTTCCACAAGGCCGCCATCCGGGACTCCCGCGGCGCCGTCACCGGCATCATCGGCACCCTCCACGACATCACCGACCGCAAGGAGGACGAACAGCGCATGGCCCGGCAGCTCGACGAACTGCGCCGCTGGCAAACCGTCACCCGCGGCCGCGAGGAGCGCATCGCCGACCTCAAGCGCGACCTCAACGCCCTGGCCGCCCGCCTCGGCCAGCCGCCCCCCTATCCCAGCGCGGAGCCGGCTCCGTGAACCTCCGCCGCTTCCTCACACCCCGCCGCCTCCTGCCGGCCGCCGCCGTCGCCGCGCTCATCGCCGCCGCCGCCCTGGTGGCCGGTTTCCGCGCCGACCGGGCCCTCCGCCTCGAGCTGCTGCAGCAGGCCCGCGTCGCCGCCATGGCCATCAATCCCCACCGCGCCTGGGTGCTGAAAGGCACGGCCGCCGACCTCGACAACCGCCACTACACCTGGGTCAAACACCAGCTCGCCGCCATCCGCTCCGCCAATCCCCAGTACCGATTCCTGTATCTCATGACCCGGCGACCCGACGGCGCCGTCATCTTCCTGGTGGACAGCGAACCGGACGACTCGCCCAATCTCTCCCCCCCCGGACAGGTGTATGCCGAAGCCTCGCCCACCCTCCGCGCGGTCCTGGACTCCGAAGAAGACCGGGTCGAAGGACCGTCCCGGGATCCGTGGGGAATCTGGGTCAGCGCCCTCGTCCATCTGCCCCGCCCGGCACCGGAATCCCGCCCTATCCTGCTCGGCGTGGACATTCCGGCCCGCCGGTGGCTCCGCGAAGTTGCCGTCCACGCCGCCCTGCCCGCCTCCCTCGCCGCCCTCGTCATCCTGATGGCGCTCGGCGCCCTCCACCTCCTCCGGAGCCGCCGCCGCCTGCAGGCGCGCCAGGCCGAACTCGCCCGCAGCGAACAGCGCTACGAGGAACTCGCCGTCCAAAGCCGCACCATCCACTGGGAAATCAATCCCCAGGGGCTCTTCACCTATGTCAGCCCCGCCGTCGAAGCCGTCCTGGGCATCGCCCCGGAATCGCTCGTCGGCTCCCGGCATTTTTTCGACCTGTATCCCCCCGGCAAACGGGACGCCTTCAAGCAGGACATCTTTGAACGCTTTTCCCGTCGCGAGATCTTCCGGGAATTCGAACATCCCGTGCCCGTGCCCGGCGGAGGTCTCCGCTGGCTGGCCTCCACCGGCATGCCCCAGCTGAATCCGGACGGCACCCTGCGCGCCTACCGCGGCTTCTCCGTGGACGTGACCGAACGCCGCCAGGCCCGCGAAGAGCTTCGCTCCAGCGAAATCCAGAAAAAAGCCATTCTCGACAACATCCCCCTGCACGTCCTGCTGCTCGACAAATCCCTCCAGGTCCGGTGGGCCAACCGGGCGGCCGCCGACTCCGTCGGCCAGCCCCCCGACGCCCTCGTCGGCAAACCCTGCCACGCCTTCTGGGCCGATCCCGACCACCCCTGCGAAGACTGCCCGGGCGTCGCCGCCCTCCGCAGCGGACAGCCCGGCCACGGCCGCGTCCGGACCCCCGACGGCCGCATCTGGGACGAACGCGCCGCGCCCATCTTCGATGCCGACGGACGCCTCGCCGGCGTCGTCGAAATCGCCGAAGACATCACCGAACGCAGCGCGACCGAAGAACAGATGCGCACACTGCTCGAGGAAAGCTCCCGCGCCCGCCGCGCCCTGCTCGGCATCCTCGAGGACGAAAAAGCCGCCGAGGAAAAACTCCAGCGGCAAACCCTCGCCCAGCAGCTTCTCATCCGGATTTCGTTTTCCTTCGTCAACCGGCCCCTCGACACCGTGGACGACGCCATCCAGGACGCCCTGCGCCTCCTGGGCGAATTCACCGGCTCCGACCGGGCCTATCTCTATGAGGTCAACCCCGATCGGCAAACGTCCCGCAACACCCACGAGTGGTGCGCCGAGAACATCGAGTCCCTGATCGATCAGCTCCAGGAGGTTCCCTGGACCCTCGCGCCCGACTGGAGCGAAGCCCATACCGCCGGCCTCCCCATGGTGATCGAAGACATCCACGGCCTGCCGCCCAGCCCCCTCCGCGACCTGCTCGAATCCCAGTCCGTCCTCAGCCTGGCCAGCGTCCCCCTCATGGAGGACGGCCAGTGCATCGGTTTCCTCGGCCTGGACGCCGTCCGCCGGCCCCACGCCTTTACCGGCCAGGAACTGGACCTCCTCCGCGTCCTCGCCGAACTGCTGGTCAACGTCCATCGGCGCCGGCGCGACGAACAGCAGTGGGCCATGCTCGAATCCCGGCTCTCGCAGGCCCCGAAGATGGAATCCATCGGCCGGCTCACCGGCGGCATCGCCCACGATTTCAACAACATGATCCAGGTCATCCTCAGCTCTGCGGAGCTCGCCCGCATGCAGGCCGGGCTTCCGCCCGCCCTGCAGACCGAACTCGACGAAATCCACAACGCCGCCCGCCGCTCCCGCGACATCACCCGCCAGCTCCTCGCCCTCGGCCGCCGCCAGACCGGCCGGCCGCGCGTCCTTGACCTCAACCAGACGGTCGCCGGCACCCTCCAGATGCTTCAGCGCCTCATCGGCGAAAACATCGACCTGCGCTGGACCCCCGCCGACGGCCTGTGGCCCGTCCAGGCCGACCCGTCCCAGATCGACCAGATCCTGACCAATCTCTGCCTCAATGCACGCGACGCCATCGCCGGCACCGGCCATCTCGACATCGCCGCCGCCAACTGCTCCCTGCCCGAGCCGTCCGCCCGCCATCCGGACGCGGCGGCCGGCGACTATGTCCGCCTGACCGTCCGCGACGACGGCCCCGGCATCGACCCCGAACTCCTCGAACACCTGTTCGAGCCCTTCTTCAGCACCAAGGATCCCGACAAAGGCACCGGCCTGGGCCTGCCCATGGTCTTCGGCATCGTCCACCAGCACAATGGATTCATTGACGTGGAGAGCGAAGCCGGCCGGGGCACCGCGTTTCACATCCACCTGCCCCGGCATGCCGGCCAGCCGGCGGAACCGGCGCCGCCCCCGCCGCCCCCGCCGCCCCGAAGCGAACGCAAGACCATCCTGCTGGTGGAAGACGAGCCTTCCATCCTGGCCATGACCGCCAGCGTGCTCGACAGCCTGGGCTACGCCGTCCGCTCCGCCGTCTCCCCCGCCGACGCCATCCGCCTCGCCCGGGAGGATTCCCATCCCATCCATCTGCTGCTCACCGACATCATCATGCCGGGCATGAACGGCCGGGACCTCGCCCGGACCCTCTGCGCCCTGCGCCCCGGCCTGCGCGTCCTGTACATGTCCGGCTACCCCGCCGAGGTCATCGCCCGCAACGGCGTCATCGACGACAGTCTGGCCTTCATCCCGAAGCCCTTCAACCGCGCCGACCTCGCCGCCAAGCTGCGCGAAGTCCTCGGCGCATAACCCCTCCCCCGTCCCCCGCCCCCCCCCGCAACACAAACAGCCGGGCGGTTGCCCGCCCGGCTGCTGTCTCCGCGGATTTCCGGCTACAGCGTGTAGCTCAGGCCCGCGATCAGGCTCACGTCGTTGCGCTCCGCGCCCGGCGCCGGCGTGTTGTCGTATTTGTCCTGCAGCACCACGCGCAGGCTCAGGTGGTCGTTGATCGCCGCCTCGATGCCCGCCTCCGCCGTCAGCAGGTAGTTGTCGAAGTCTTCGGCCTCGGGCACGTATTCCAGCGACTGCACCAGCTTGGCCGTCTCGGTGATCTGACAGGTGTAGCGCTCCGCGAACCGCAGCGCCAGATAGTCGTTCGACTCGCCGTCGAGCTTCTCCCAGACATAGGACGAACCGGCTTCCAGCGACAGCTCGCGCTTGTCGTTCTTCACCACGTAGAATCCCAGGCCGGGGCCCAGCATCGCGCGGTAGTCGATCAGCGCGATGTCGTCATACAGCACCGATCCGTCCAGATACGCAAACGTCTTCGGGCTCAGGGTCTTCTTGACGTTGCCATACGCCTTCGCGTTTTCAATGGTCGTCTCGTCGGTCTCCGTCACCGTGACGCTGCCGTCTTCGTTTTCAGTTTCGGTCTTCGCGGTGTTCTCGCCGTAGTTGGCCTCGATCCCCGCGATCACGGAGCCCAGCCCGTCCTTCTCGCCTTCGGTCACGAGACTGGCATTCGCCGCCAACGTCTCGCTGTTGCCGTCCGTCATCGTCAGACCCGCATTCAGCGCCGTCGTCCAGCCGGCCTTCGCCGCCTCGGCATCCGCCTCCGCCTTCTTCGCCTTATTCTCCGCCGCCGCGGCCGAACCGGCCACCGCCAGCGCCATCGCCATCATCATCCACTTCTTCATCTGTCGTCTCTTTCCGGCCGCCGCTTCGTCCCGGCCGCCCTCTCGTTGTTTTTCCATTCCGTCTTCCCCCGCCCCCCCCGGCGCCTTGACCGGCTTACTTCGCCGCTTCTTCGGCTTCCTGCTTGCGGCGCAGGCTGTTCACCACCTTCACCATCAGGAACACCGAAAACGCCACGATCAGGAAATCCACCACGTTCTGGATGAACATCCCGTAGTTCAGCGTCACCGCCGCCACCTCGGCGCCCGCCGCATCCACCGTCGCGTCCTTCAGCGTCACCGCCAGGTCCTTGAAATCCACCTGCCCCAGCAGCATCCCGATCGGCGGCATGATCACGTCCGCCACCAGCGAATTGACGATCTTCCCGAACGCCCCGCCGATGATGATGCCCACCGCCATGTCCACCATGTTGCCCTTGACCGCGAACTCCTGAAACTCCTTCACCATGCTCATGTCTCTGTCCTCCTGTTTGCTTTTATTAGGTTTATATTAAACCGATCGCAGACTCTGCTCCCGCCCGCCCGCTTTGTCAACCGCTCTACGCAACCCCCGAACGGAGCCGTTGCCTCTGCGTGTCGGTGCCATCCTGGAACCGAAGGGGCAACCTCCGTGTTGCCCGCCGGGGGGTGCGGCAATCCTGCCAGAAACCGGGCAGGACAGAGCCTGCCCCTCCAGCCCCCCCTCGCGGATCAGGTCTCCCCCTCGCCCCGCGCCATGATGACCTTGCCCGTGCGCACCAGCTCCACGATCTTGAACTTGCGCAGCAGCTCCACCATCGCGTCCAGCTTCTCCGACCCGCCGGTGACCTCCAGCACGATCGACGTCTCCGTCAGGTCCACGGTCTTGGCCCGGAAGTGATCGGCGATCTGCAGCACCTCGCCCCGCTGGGCGGCATCCACCGCCACCTTCACCAGGCCCAGCTCGCGCGCCACCACCTCCTCGTCCGAATGCTCCCGGCAGGCCAGCACGTCCACCAGCTTCGAACACTGCATGATGATCTGCTCCAGCCCCGCTTCGTCGCCTTTGGCCGTGATCGTCATGCGCGAAAAATCGCCCGTCGCCCCCGGCGACACCACCAGGCTCTCGATGTTGAAGCCCCGCCGCGAAAACGCCTGCGCGATGCGCACCAGCGCCCCCGGCCGGTTGGCCACGTAAATGCTCAGATTATGCGTCGGCAATGCCTTGTTCATGTTCCTTACTCCCGGTTGGCTTTTGTCGCGGCCGTTGTCGCGCGGCGCCCCGCCGGACGCCCCTTCTTCTTCTTGGGATGCTCCATCACCGTGTCTTCCAGCGGCTTGCCCGGAGGCACCATCGGGTACACCTCTTCGTGCTTCACCACCTCCACGTTCACCAGCACCGGCCCCCGGTGCTCCAGCGCCTTCTTCAGCACCTTGGGAATGTCCGCCGCCCGCTTCAGGTTCAGCCCCAGAATCCCGTACGCCTTCGCCAGCTGCACGAAATCCGGGTTCCCTTCCAGGTCCACCCCGCTGTAGCGCTCGTCGTAGAACATGTCCTGCCACTGGCGCACCATCCCCAGATAGTGGTTGTTCATCAGAAACACCTTCACCGGCAGCTTGTGGATCGCCGCCGTCGCCAGCTCGCTCATCGTCATCTGGAAACCGCCGTCGCCGACAATCGCCACCACCGTCTCGTCCGGCCGCCCGAACTGCGCGCCGATCGCCGACGGCAGGCCGAAGCCCATCGTCCCCGCCCCGCCCGAGCTGATGAACTGCCACGGCTTGTCGCACTTGTAGAACTGCCACGCCCACATCTGGTGCTGGCCCACGTCGGTCGTCATCACCGCCTTGCCGCCCGTCAGCTTGTTCAGCGCGTCAATGATCTGCGGCGGATGCAGCCCGCCCTTCTTCGCGTAGCCCAGCGGCCACTTCTTCTTGTAGCCCGCCAGCGCCTTGCGCCACTCGGCCGTGTCGCCCGGCTCCAGCAGCGGCAGCAGATCCTGCAGCACCGTCTTCGCATCGCCCCGGCAGCGGATGTCCGGCTTCACCAGCTTGCCGAACTCCGCCGCGTCTATGTCGATGTGGATCTTCACCGCGTCCCGGCAGAACATCGCCGGCACGCCCAGAATCCGGTCGTCCAGACGCGCCCCCACCGAGATCATCAGGTCGCATTCCACCAGCGCGCGGTTCGCGTAGGCCGTCCCGTGCATCCCCAGCCCCTCCAGGCTCAGCGCATGCGAATCCGGAAACACCCCCTTGCCCAGCAGCGTGGACGTCACCGGTATCTGCATCGTCTCCGCCAGCGTCCGCAGTTCGTCCTCCGCGTGCGACAGCACCGCGCCGTGGCCCGCCACGATCACCGGCCGCCGGCTCTTCGCCAGCGCATCCGCGATCGCCTGCAGCGTCTCCGGCGTATAGCCCTTCGGCTCCGGGTGGTAGCCCGGCAGGTTCATCTCGGCATCCAGGCCCGCCGTGCACAGGTCCGTGCCCACGTCCTTGGGCACGTCGATCAGCACCGGCCCGGGCCGTCCCGTGGTCGCAATGTGGTACGCCTCCTTCAGCACCCGGGGAATGTCGTTGGCATTCTTCAGCAGGTAGCTGTGCTTCACGATCGGCAGCGTCAGGTTGAAAATGTCCGCCTCCTGGAACGCGTCCTTGCCCAGCATCCCCCGCACGCTCTGACCCGTCACCACGATCATCGGAATGGAATCCATGTACGCCGTCATGATCCCCGTCACCGTGTTCGCCGCCCCCGGCCCGCTCGTTACCAGCACCGCCGCCGGCTTGCCCGTCGCCCGCGCATACCCGTCCGCCATGTGCGCCGCCCCCTGCTCGTGGCGCACCAGCACGAACTTCATCTTCTTCCTCACCTTGTACATCGCGTCGTACAGGGGAATCGCCGAGCCCCCCGGTATCCCAAACGCCACCTCGATCCCGATCTTTTCCAGGCTCAGGATCAGCGCTTCCGCTCCATTCATCTGATGTTCACTCATGGCTGCCTCCAAATGGATATTCCATTCGATTTGTCGCTATTTTTACTCTTTTTTACCGCAATGCAAGAAAAATCGAAGCTATTTTGAATTATTTTTGCCTTTTGAGCGCCGATTTTATGCTTTATTGCGTTTTTTGACCACATTTATGCCGTTTTGAGGCCGTTTTTTACGCATAACGACCATTTTTGTGATTATTTTGCCAATTTTTTACTCCTCGCCTCTATATTCCCCGCTTTTGCTGATTTTTCCGCCTACATCCTCCTCTTTCCCCTCTTCATTTCCATCCGTGCCCGCGCCGGACAGATGGTTGGTGGTTCTTGGTTGATGGCCTGACTTCGGATCTCGGACATCGGCCCTCCTCCCTCTCCCTTCCTGTCCATACGTCCCGACTCTGCAAGAGGTCGGGATCCGTAAAATCCGTAGCTCCCGGCTGTTCCCTTGATGATTGAATATTGCTCTGTTGAATATTGAAGATTCTGCCTGTTCCTCCTGCCCCCCCACCCTCTCCCTTCCTGTGTTCCTGTTATTTCCTGTTTTCCTGCTTCGCCCCACTGTCCTCCGTCCTCCGTCCTCCGTCATCTGCCCTCCCTCCCCCCCCTTTCCTGTGTTCCTGGGTTTCCTGTTTTCCTGCTTCAACTGCCCCCTGTCCCCTGTCCTCTGGCCTCTGTCCTCTGTCCCCTGTCCCCTGTCCCCTGTCCTCTGTCTCCTGCCCCCTGTCCCCTGTCCTCTGTCCTCTGCCCCCTGCCCCCTGTCCCCTGCCCCCTGTCCCCTGTCCCCTGCCCCCTGCCCCCTGTCCTCTGTCCTCTGTCCCCTGCCCCCTGCCCCCTGTCCCCTGTCCCCTGCCCCCCTGTCTCCTGTCCCCTGTCCTCCTTCTTTTCCCCTTCCCCTCTCCATCGAAATCCGCCACTCTTCCTCTATAGAAGATGAAGCCCTCGCCCGCACCCTACGCCCTGCTCGGCCATCCCGTCGGCCATTCGCTGTCCCCGGCCATGCACAACGCCGCCTTCCGGGCCCTCGGCCTGAACGCGCGCTACACCCTGCTGGATGTCCTGGCCCGTGACCTCCCCGCCACCCTCGACGAACTGCACGCCGGCGGATTCGGCGGCCTCAACATCACCATCCCCCACAAGGAAGCCGCGTTCCGCTTTCTCGCCCGGCACCACGCGGTCTCCGATTCCGCCCGGGTCCTGCGCGCCGTCAATACCGTCGTCTTCCGCCGCGACGGCGCCATGGAAGGCCACAACACCGACGCCCCCGGATTCCTCGACGCCCTGCGGGAGGCCTTCCGCGCCTCGCCAAGCGGCAAGCGCATCCTGCTGCTGGGCGCGGGCGGCGCCGGCCGCGCCCTCGCCCTGACCTGCGTCCTGCACGGCGCCACCGAACTCCTCGTGGCCGACCTGCGCCCCGCCGCCCGCCGCCGCCTCCTCCTCGCCCTGCGCGAAACCGCCCCGGGACTCCCCGTCGCCGGCGTCTCGCTCGCCCGCGCCGCGCGCGCCGCCCGCGACTGCGATCTGATCCTCCAGGCCACCCCCGTCGGCATGACCCCCGGCGATTCTTCCCTGCTGCCGCCCGGCGCCTTCCGCAAAGGCCAGCTCGTGTTCGACCTCATCTACAACCCCGCCGAAACCCCGCTGCTCGCCGCCGCCCGCTCCGCCGGCGCCCGCACCGCCAACGGCCTCGGCATGCTCCTCCACCAAGGCGCCCGCGCCTTCCGCCTCTGGACCGGCCGCAAGCCGCCCGTCGCCGTCATGCGCACCGCCCTTCAACAGGCCCTGCGCGACCGGAGCCCCCGATGACCCTCCCCCCGGAAGCCTTCTGGGCCCTCAGCGCCTTCGTGTTTCTTGCCGGCCTCTGCATCGGCAGCTTCCTCAATGTCTGCATCTGGCGCATCCCCCGCGACGAATCCATCGTCTGGCCCGGCTCCCATTGCCCCGCCTGCGGCCACCCCATCGCCCCGTGGGACAACCTCCCCCTGCTCTCCTGGCTCATTCTCAACGGCCGCTGCCGCCATTGCCGCGCCCCCATCTCCCCGCGCTACTTCCTCGTCGAACTTCTCACCGGCGCGCTCTTCACCGCCCTCTGGCTCGTCCATGGCGTCTCCGTCCTCACCCCCGTCTATCTGCTCTTCGCCGCCGCCCTCGTCATGGCCACCTTCATCGATCTCGATCACCTCATCCTTCCCGACCGCGTCACCCTCGGCGGCATGATTCTCGGCCCGGTCCTCTCCTTCGCCCTCCCCGCCCTCCAGGGGCAGACCGACCGGCTGCCCGCCCTCGCGCACTCGCTCCTCGGCCTCGCCCTCGGCTACGGCCTGCTCTGGCTCGTCGCCACCCTCGGCCGCCTGATTCTGAAACGCGACGCCATGGGCATGGGCGACTGGAAACTGCTCGGGGCCATCGGCGCCTGCCTCGGCGCGCAGGCCGTGCTCTTCACCATCTTCGTTTCCTCCCTCACCGGCACCCTGCTCGGCCTGGCCCTGATCGCCGCCCGCCGCAAGGCGCTCCAAAGCAAAATCCCCTACGGCCCCCATCTCGCCCTCGCCGCCGTCCTGTGGATGCTCTGCGGGCCCGCCTGCATCGCCGCCTATCTCGAGTGGGCCATGCCCCTGCCACCTGCCACCCTCTTCTGGACCGGAGGATTCCCATGACCCTGCTCCCCGATCGCCCCCAGCGCCTCAGCGCCACCGCCCTCTCCCTCGGCCTCCTCGCCGTCATCGCCGTCGGCTTCGTCCTCAAGGCCGCCCAGGGCGTCGTCATCCCCCTGCTCATCGCCTGGTTCCTCAGCTACCTGCTCGCGCCCCCCGTCAATTTCCTGGTCCGCCGCCTGCGCCTGCCCGCGTTTCTCGCCGTCGCCTGCGTCGTCCTCCTCCTGCTGCTCGCCTCCTGGGGCGCCGGCATCGTCATCCAGCAGCGCCTCCTCGCCTTCGCCAAGGCCTTCCCCGAATACCAG